>JAFZPK010000202.1 GCA_017552515.1 Deltaproteobacteria bacterium
GAAGATCAGGTGGGACGGCGGATAAACGGGGCCTGCGGCATAGGCGCGATCGACAAAATCGCGCAGCGAGGCGAAGTAGGGCGCGGAAAATTCCGCCGCCAGCGCGCGTGTCCAGCCTGATTCGAGATGGATGTCCATGAAACTCCCCTTTTTATGTGCAACCGGGGCGATAAAAGAGCCCGCGTTTCTTGTGCAGGCGGGCAAGGTCTTTCCGGTACAGTTCCTCCATGCCTGTCCACAGATAGGCGGGGCGACCGAAAACCCGTTCCAAAGCAGTGGCAATCTTGTCCGTGACAGGCTCGCTGGCATTCAGAACCCCGGCCAGCAATGACTCGGGCAAGCCGGATTTTTCGGACAGTTCCTTGATGCCCAGTCCGGCGTCCTCCATATAATCTTCCAGCACCAAACCCGGAGAGGTTGCGCAATCGGGAACATACTCATTCCTGATATTCTTATTCATGCCTGTCTTCCACTCCCAAAAGCTTAGCACATGCGGTCGCGGAAATCGGCGTAGGTAAATTCCCGCAGCACGGTCACCTCGTTGTTTTCCGGCTCGAAAGCGCAGAGCGCCGGGTGGCGGATTCCGTTGAACATGGTGGTCTTGACCGTCGTGTAGTGGGCCATGTCGAGAAAGGCCAGCCGATCGCCCACTTTAAGCGGCTTTTCAAAGGACCAGTCGCCGATAACGTCTCCGGCAAGGCAGGAGGGCCCCGCCAGCCGGTAGGTGTAATCACGCTCGCCCGGCGCGAAACCGCCGGCAATTTCGGGACGGTAGGGCATCTCCAGCACGTCGGGCATGTGGCAGGAGGCGGAAACGTTGAGGATGGCGATGTCCATCCCGTTACGCACCACGTCCAGCACCGTGGCCACCAGCACTCCCGTCTTCAGAACCACCGCCTCTCCCGGCTCCAGGTAAACTTCCACGCCGTACTCTTGGCGGAAATGTTTTACAAGCTCCACCAGCGCGGCGATATCGTAGCCCTCGCGGGTGATGTGGTGGCCGCCCCCCAGGTTGAGCCAGCGGCACTTGGCCAGATGCTTTCCGAACTTTTCCTCAAAAACCGCCGCGGTGCGGGCAAGTGGTTCGAAGAGCTGCTCGCAGAGCGTGTGCATGTGCAGGCCCTCTACGCCGCGCGGCAGTTCCCTGGGGAATTCCGCAAGCGGAATGCCAAGGCGCGATCCCGGAGCGCAGGGGTCGTAGATCGGCGTTGCCCCTTCGGAATGCTCGGGATTGACCCGCAGCCCCACGGAAAGCGGGGCTCCTTCCCAGAGTGGCCGGAAACGCTCCAGTTGCCCGATGGAGTTGCAGGAGAGGTGACTGGCAACCTCTGCCAGCGCACCCGCGTCTGCCTCGTTCAGGGCGGCGGCGAAGGCATGCACCTCGCCACCGAAGTGTTCGTGCCCCAGGCGCGCCTCCCAGATGGAACTGGCGCAGACACCGTCCAGAAAGGGGCGCATCAGGGGAAAAAGCCGCCAGGCGGAAAAGGCCTTGAGGGCAAGCAGGATTTTGGCACCGCTTGCCCTGCGTACCCCGTCGAGCAGCGCGAGATTGCCGCGCAGGGCCCCCAGATCGATGACGAAGGCCGGTGAGGGCGCCGCTTCAAGGATCCGCGCGATGTGATCGCTCATGCCTTCCATTCCGTTCACAGCCTGGGCCATTCGCCTTCCACCACAACGGTGGAGAGCCCCAAAGACTTCATCCGCTCCAGGAACGGCGTGGGCGCGAACTGCTCCATGTTCCAGACGCCCGGTTTCTTCCAGATGCCGCTCAGCATCATGACCGCGCCAGTTGCGGCCGGCACGCCGGTGGTGTAGCTGATGGCCTGGGAGTTGGTTTCTTTGTAGGCGCGTTCATGTTCGCAGATGTTGTAGATGTAGACCTGACGCGGTTTGCCGTCTTTCAGGCCGCGCGCGATGACGCCGATGCAGGTGCGGCCGGTGGTCAGCGGCCCCAGGCTTCCCGGATCGGGGAGCAGCGCCTTCAGGAACTGCAGGGGGATGATGTCCTGCCCCTGGAAGCGCACCGGATCGATGCGGGTCATGCCGACATTCTGCAGGACCTCCAGATGCTTCAGGTAGTTGTCGGAGAAGGTCATCCAGAACTGGGCCTTGCGGATGGTGGGGATGTGCTTGACCAGCGATTCCAGTTCCTCGTGGAACATGCGGTAGATGTTCATCGGGCCGATGCCTTCGGGGAAATCGAAGGAGTGCTTGGTAGACAGCGGCGGCGTCTCCACCCAGTTGCCGTCCTCCCAGTGGCGGCAGACGGCGGTCACCTCACGGATGTTGATCTCCGGGTTGAAGTTGGTGGCGAAGGGCTGCCCGTGGTTGCCGGCGTTGGCGTCGATGATGTCCAGCTCCTGGATCTCGTCCAGATAGTCCTGGGCGGCCAGCGCCGTATAGACGTTGGTCACGCCCGGATCGAAGCCGCTGCCCAGAAGCGCCATCAGGTTCTTTTCGCGGAAGCGGTCTTGATAGGCCCACTGCCAGCTGTATTCAAAGTGGGCAGTATCGGGCGGCTCGTAGTTGGCGGTGTCAAGGTAGTCCACACCGGCGGCGAGGCAGGCGTCCATAATGTGCAGATCCTGATAGGGGAGCGCCACGTTGATCACCAGCTGGGGTTGTTCCGCCTTGATCAGCGCTGTGGTCTGCGCCACGTCGTCCGCATTCACCTGCGCCGTTTTGACCGGGAGGGAGGAAATTTCGGCGGCGATGGCGTCGCATTTGGAACGGGTGCGCGAGGCGATGGTCATGGCGTCGATGACATCCCGCGCCTGGGCGCATTTGTGGGCAACTACCCGTCCGACTCCGCCGGCTCCGATAATCAGAACTTTGCTCATGTATGTTCTCCTTTCGTCAAATTGGGCTTGCGCATGTCCCAAGGACTTTGCATGAAATTTTTTCCCGCGGTGCGCGCCGGGAAATTCCCTTTTGGGGAAGCGTCAAAATCTTTTGTATCTTTCAGGCGTTCGTGTCACAGTCTTATCGGATAGATTTTTACCGGATGCAACCGCTTTTTCACGCGGGATGATTTTGGAAAAAGGGAAAAGGACGTTCATGGAGGACGGGAAAGGGGGAATTCATGAGACGGCATCTTGAATTGCAGGTCTGGGGACGGGTGCAGGGAGTTGGTTTCCGCGCCGCCACCCGCAGGAAGGCGACCAGCCTGAAGCTGACCGGCTGGGTGAGCAATGTGGAGGACGGATCGGTGAAAGTGGCAGCGGAAGGGGAGGCCGACGCCTTGCTGGCCTTGGAAACCTGGGCGCGCCGTGGTCCGCCCCTGTCTTGGGTGGAGCGTCTGGAGGCGCAGTATTCCGACACGCTGGAAGGTTTTGAGGGCTTCGTTGTCAGACGCTGAAGGCGCTGGAGGACTCTTTGGAAAAAGGGTATTATAATTATCAATCATGATAAATACTGAACGGACTCCGCATGATGTGGCCTACAAACAGTTTTTCAGCAATCCGGAGATGGTTGCCTCGCTTTTGCGGGACTTTGTGCCGGAGGATTTTGTGTCCGAGCTGGATTTCTCCACGCTGGAACGCTATCCGGGATCCTGGGTAACCGGAGATCTGCGTGAGCGGCACGATGATATTGTCTGGCGGGTGGGCTGGAAGAAGGGGCGCTGGTGCTACGTGGCCCTGCTTCTGGAATTCCAAAGCACGCCGGATCACTGGATGGCGCTCAGGATGCTTTCCTATACGGCGCTTTTGCTGCTCGATCTGGTAAAATCCGGACAGGTTAACCGGGAAGAAGGGCTGCCGCCGGTTTTCCCACTGGTGATCTACAACGGCAGCCGGAACTGGCAGGCACCGCAGGATGTGTCAGAATTGTTTGCGGACATGCCCGGCAGTTTGCGGGCCTTTTGTCCCCGGCACCGCTATTTCCTGCTGGATGAAGGCTGTACTTCACAGGAAACACTGGAACACGCAACCGGTTTGGCGGCCTTGCTTGTGCGTCTTGAGCGGGCACGGAATGTGGATGAGGCGCGCGAGGTTATCAAGGAGCTGATTAGGCGTTTGTCTGCTCCCGAATATGGAGGATTGCGGCGTGAGTTTACGGTGTGGCTGCACCGTGTGGTGCTGAGGCGGATGGACATTGCGCAGGACGTGGAGGAATTTCACGACTTGCAGGAGGTTGACGACATGTTGGAAGAACGGGTTCCCGAATGGAAAAATGACTATATCTGGCAGGGCTGGAGGCAGGGCCGTGAAGAAGGGAAGAAAGAAGGTCTAACGCTGGGCCGGGAAGAGGGGTTCCTGAAAGCGCTTGTTTCGCTTGTGGAGAACGGGCTGTTGCCGGTTGGTACAGCTGCGGCGCAGGCGGAAATGAGCGAAGAGGAATTCGTGGCCCGGATGAAAAAGCAGGAAACGCCGGATCAGCAGTGAGACATCGCAGACATTTACGGTATGGCTGCAGCTGTACATAATCTTGTCCTTTCAACCGCTGAAGGA
This sequence comes from Deltaproteobacteria bacterium, assembly GCA_017552515.1. Taxonomy (GTDB): domain Bacteria; phylum Desulfobacterota; class Desulfuromonadia; order Desulfuromonadales; family JAAYDE01; genus RGIG7977. The sequence continues at coordinate 4,452 of JAFZPK010000202.1, forward strand.
GAAAGCCCATGTCCGATAAGACCGTCCGCGAAAATCAGGATGCCACAGTGCGTGAAGAACAGAATGCTGCCGCTACACGTCGGGAGGAACAGGCTTCCGCAGGATCGGGTGGCGTTGGCGTGGGTTCAATTTTCCAGGGCTACCGTGTTGTCCGGCAGCTGCTGACAAAGGGCAGCGAGGCGGACATCTTTGTCATAGAGAAAGACGCGGCGCAGTACATCCTCAAGCTGTACCGCTACGGCATCAAACCGAAAAAGGATATCCTGCTGGCCATCAAGGCCTTAAGCGAAAGCCATCCGCATGAATTCGTCCGCCTCTTCGATGCGGATTTTGATCCTGCAAGTGAACGCTGGTACGAGATTCAGGAGTATGTGGCAAACGGCTCCCTGCAAATCCTCATGGCGGATCGCTCTCTGCTGACCGGCGCACAGCAGGCGACCTTCTTCAACGACGTAGCGCGTGAAGTGGCCGACGCCCTGCACGCCCTGCACCAGAACAACCTGCTGCATCTCGATCTCAAACCTTCCAACATTCTCCTGCGCTCCGTGCATCCGCTCGATCTGGTGCTGATAGATTTCGGCATTGCCACCGCTCTGGATTCGGATATGTCGAAAAAGCACACTAAAGTGCGCGGCACGCCCATGTACCAGTCTCCGGAATCGTACAGCGGTGTCATGGGACGGCCTGCCGACTGGTGGGGGCTGGGCATGATTTTGCTGGAAATCGCCGCGGGTGTGCATCCTTTCCGGGGACTGAGCGAGCGGGTTATCTCTTACGCCATCGCCACGGAGCCAGTGGAGATCCCCGAAAACCTGAATGCCGGGCAGAAGGAGCTGCTTCGCGGGCTTTTGACGCGTGCTCCGGAAAAACGCTGGAACTATGAGCAGGTATCCCGCTGGCTTTCCGGAGAGCGAGGCATACCGCAGCACTTTGAAAATTTTCCGGAGGTAAATGAGCAGCCTTCTTCAAACGGGACAAACCGTAATCCCATCAAGTTCATGGGCAAGCAGTATCAAAGCCTGGCCGATCTGGCCGCCACTTTTTTGAAGGATGAACAGAGCTGGAAGAAGGGCAGGGAATTTTTGCTGCGCGGCTATGTCAAGCAATGGCTGGAAAGCAACAAAGAGTTTGACACCATTGTGGATATGGACGATGCGATGTCCGGCACGGAGGAGCCTGATGAAAAACTGTTCCGTTTTACGCAACGCTTTGGAGAAAATGTACCTTTCGCCTTCGGCGGACATCTGCTCACGCTTGAGAATCTGCTGATTTTCGCCGGAAAGGTATTGAAGCGCCAGCCGGTGACGGCAATGGAGCAGAAAATTACAGATTCCATTGAAAATGGTGCCTTGCTCTCTTGCCTCAATTTTTACGAGCAACAAGGACGGACATCAGGGATAGTGCAGGATTTGAAACTGGTGCTGAAAAGCCTGAAGGGAAAAACGCAAGAACATATAGTGGGCTTCCTGGATGTCTGCCTGCATCCGGAAAATTACTACTGCCCATTTTTGAATGGAAATACGGCAATTGAAAACATTGTGAAAAATGTATCTTCGTTACCCAATCTGCCGATAACGAATGAGGAACAGAGAAAAAGAGAGCGGGATCTGGAACAGAAGCTGACGGGCATCTATAACGGTGCTACTGCCGCTATGAACGCGGCAAATTCCGAAGAGTCTTTCAAATCGGTGGCGGAAACTTTCAAAACGATTCCTGGTTTCAGGGATGCAGACGCTCTTGCCGGACAGTGCCTTGATAAAGCCGAGGTTTGCCGCAAGGACGCCATATATGCTTCCGCAAAGTCGCACATGACCGGAAACGCTGTAACCGGCTATGAATCGGCAATCAAAACATTCAGTACGATCTCCGGATGGAAGGACGCGGACGAGCAAATATACGCTTGCCAGAGGAAAATTGAAGAGATCAAAATTGAACGCGAACGTAAAGCCGAAGAAAAGCGTATCGCAGATGAAAAAGCGGCAAAGAAACGCAAGAGAATTGCCGCTATTGTAATACCTATTGTTGTTGCGTGTATTGCGTTTTTGATCGTGTTAAATACGGTCATTATTCCGAACTACAAATATAATGCTGCGGTCGAACTTTACAACGCAGGAAAGTACGACGAAGCGATCAGAACGTTTACAGCGCTGAATGGATACAAAGACAGTTCGGAACAAGTCACAAAATGTGAGGCAGCTATTAAAGACGGCAAATACAACACAGCCGTTGCATTGATTAAAAAAGGTGATATTATTAATGCGTATGAAATTTTAATTGCCCTCAACGGATATAAGGATAGCACAGAAAAAGCAAAAGAAATATTCGGAAAGTATAAAATTGAGAAGATTAAAACTGTTTCAGTCGGAGATATAGTGTATTTCGGCTCATACGAGCAGGACAATAATACCTCTAACGGTAAGGAAGATATTGAATGGCTTGTCCTTTCCAAAAATGGTAATAAAGCACTTATAATCAGCAAATACGCACTTGACTGTAAACAGTATAATTCTTCTTTTTCAGACGTAACATGGGAAACCTCTACGCTTCGCAAATGGCTAAACGGGACGTTCTTGGACGCCGCTTTCAGTACAAAAGAGCAAAGCCGTATTGTCAGTTCAACTGTTACTGCGGACCAAAACCCGTCGTACAACACATCACCCGGTAATAATACCACTGATAAGGTGTTCCTTCTCAGTATCACTGAAGTAAACAGGTATTTTAGTTCGGATAGCGCGCGGCAATGTCGGGGGACGGCATATTGTTACGCGCGGGGTGCTTATAAAGCCGACAATGGTAATTGCTGGTGGTGGCTGCGGTCGCCCGGTCACTATTCTGACTA
>JAFZPK010000203.1 GCA_017552515.1 Deltaproteobacteria bacterium
CTCCGACGATGACGTGGCGCACCATTCCTTGGCGATCGGCCAGAATTCCTACCTGCCGTTTGATTTCGCAGGCAATGCCGGCAAGGAAATGGGCAAGCTCCGGGCCGATAACCCGATCAGGCGGTAAACGACGCCGGGCGATCCGCTCCAGCGCATGAATTTGACTGCTTTTCAGTCCTCCGAGGTTGCCGTTAATCATGCTCTATCCGCGTTGCCTGTTCTGAATTTTGAATATTTCGCATTTTTGCCATTAGCCCGGTGAAAAGCTTGATTTGTTTCCCCAAAGACCCCATTCATACAAGCACTTACATTTTAATAGAGTACAAATATTTTCGGCAGTTATGCCAGAAAGAAAAAGAAGGGCAATCAGCAGCTGCCTTTCACGCTGCAAGCCATTTGGGAACAAAATAACTGACAACGACAAAAATTCTTTTATTAAATAGTAATTCGGTTATTCTACACCGTTGAACAAATGCTATTCTATGGTGTCTAAAATAGCTGCTCCACAGAGATTTTTCAATTGCTGATGCCATGTGGGTCGTCTTGGACAAAAACTTTTGCAAGGCTATCCGTTTTTAAGGAAAGGGAATGAGTTATGTCGGAAGAATCGATGGCGGCGGTGGTTCTGGCAGCGGGGTGTGGCACCCGGATGAAGTCGGAGCGTGCCAAGGTACTGCATCCGGTGTGCGGTACGGCTCTGGGGGCCTATCCGGTGCGGGCTGCGCGGGCGGCGGGAGCCGAGCCTGTCTGGGTGGTGGTCGGTCACGATGCGGAGCATGTTCAGGAAGCGCTTGCCGCGGAAGGCGTTGGTTTTGTGCGGCAGGAACAGCAGCTGGGCACCGGTCATGCGCTCTTGTGTGCGGAAAAGGTTCTGCAGAATTTTCATGGGTCATTGCTGCTTTTGTGCGGTGATACTCCGCTTCTGCGTCCGGAGACTCTGATTGCGCTTTCTGAACTTCAAAGAACGGAACAGGCTGCGGTCACGGTGCTCACCATGCGGCTTGCCGATCCGACGGGCTATGGCCGGATTATCCGGGACGGGAGAGACTTGCTGGCGATTGTCGAGGAGAAGGATGCTTCCGAGAATGAACGGCGGATAACCGAGGTCAATGCCGGCATCTATGTTTTTGAGGCGCCCTGGGTTTTTGAGACGCTGCATCATTTGAGCAATGCCAACGCCCAGGGGGAATATTACCTGACCGATATTGTGCGTTTGGCGCGCGAACAGGGGACGGTAGTACGCGCATTGGAGCTTGCCGATCCGGACGAGGCGCTGGGTGTCAACAATCGTGCCCAATTGGCGGAAGCGGCGAGAATCATGCAGGGGCGCATCAATTATGCCCATCAACTTGCCGGGGTCACGCTCATTGATCCCGTGTCCACCCATATTGATGCTTCAGTACGAATTGGCACTGACACGGTTATTCATCCAGGCGTCCATCTGTGGGGAAAAACCAAAATCGGTGCATCCTGCCTGATTGAACCGGGCAGCGTGATCCGCGATTCACGCCTTGCGGAACGCGTACATGTCAAGGCGCATTCAGTTATTGAAGAGTCCGAAATAGGGACAGATTCCGTGATAGGCCCGATGGCGCATTTACGTCCGGGGAACGTCCTGCGCGGCGGCAATAAAATCGGCAATTTTGTGGAAATCAAGAAGGTGGATATGGGACTGCATTCCAAAGCCAGTCATCTGACCTATTTGGGAGATGCGGAAATTGGCGCGGATGTCAACATCGGCTGCGGCACCATCACCTGCAACTACGATGGTGTCAACAAATACAAGACCATTATTGAGGATGAGGTGTTTGTTGGGAGCGGCACGCAGTTTGTGGCGCCGGTGCGTATAGGCCGTGACAGTCTGGTAGGCGCCGGTTCCACCATTGTACATGATGTGCCACCGGAAGCGCTTGCCATCTCCCGCGTAGAGCAGAAAAATGTCGAGGGTTGGCGTCTGCGGCATCCGCTGAAAAAGAAGGAGTGACAAAGTGACGGGCAAGAGGGAAATGCCCGGCAGTGCGGAGAAGGAGTCCTGATGCCCCTGTCTCTTGTTATGCGGATTCTGTTTGGGCTGCTGGTGCTGGTGTTTACTGCCATCGTGATGAAAGTTGGTCGCCATCAAGGCGAAGAGCGCCATTTTCCACTCTATTTGTTTATGGCGTTTTACTTCATGTTTACGGTAACGGCGCTTTATGCGGCGTATAACCAGATTGTGCATCATGAGTTCAGCTTCACGCTTCCCGCTGGGATTGCCATGCTGTACCTTGTGCTGTACTTTGAAAGAAAGATGAAAACATGAGCGGCAGATGTGCCGTGTGATGCTATCTCCGGCGGTTTTCGGGGTATGCGGGGGCGCTAGGGCCGCGTTCTGTTTTTGAGCTTTTTCCAGATGAGGGAGGATTTTGCGTTATGTGTGGCATTGTGGGCTATACCGGTTGCCAAGAGGCTGCAGAAATTATTCTTGAGGGGCTGCGGCGTCTGGAATACCGCGGCTACGATTCGGCGGGAATTGCGACCCTTCATGACGGGCAGGCGGAGATTCGCCGCGCCGGAGGCAAATTGCGCAATCTTGAAAAGCTTTTGCGGGAGCGGCCGGTTACCGGGTGTTGCGGCATTGGTCATACGCGCTGGGCCACCCACGGCCGTCCCTCTGAGATCAATGCGCATCCGCACCGTTCCGACGAGATCGTGCTGGTCCACAACGGAATCATCGAAAACTATGCGGAGCTGAAAAAGGATCTGCTGACCCGGGGCTATGAACCCCGGTCGGAAACCGATACCGAAATCCTTGCCCACCTGATTCACTTCTGTGGGCGCGAGGGTGGCTCTCTGGAAGATGCGGTACGCCGGGCACTGCACAAGGTGCGAGGTTCCTACGCCATCGCGGTGGCAAGCGAACGGGAGCCGGGTGTTCTGGTCGCCGCTCGCTGCAATGCGCCGCTGGTGGTGGGACGCGGTGAGGGGGAGGCTTTTATCGCTTCCGATATCCCCGCAATCCTTGCCCACACCCGGGAAATGGCTTTTCTGGAGGACAACGAAATAGCGGTGGTGACACCAGACAAAATACGTTTTTCCACCTTGGAAGGCGCGGAACACGACAAGATCTTCAAAACGGTTTCTTGGACCCTGCAGATGGCGGAGAAGGGTGGCTACAAGCATTTCATGCTCAAGGAGATTTTTGAGCAGCCCCGCGCCATCGGCGACACGCTAAGCGGGCGCGTTACCGAAGGGGGCGGGCTGCTGGCCCAGGAGCTGGAGAATAGCCGCGAACTCTTCACCGATCTGGAAAAGATCGTGATCGTGGCCTGTGGCACCTCCTGGCATGCCGGGCTGGTGGGACGCTACTTTCTGGAAAA
>JAFZPK010000026.1 GCA_017552515.1 Deltaproteobacteria bacterium
CATTGTCGTCAGCAGATGCGCTGGGCCCGTAAAATAGCGCGCCAAGGCCCGGATGAAGGTGCGGATCTGCGGCATGAAGAGCGCCGCGCCGACGTTGTGGCCGGAAACGTCGGCGATAATGATATCGGCGGTGGCACTGTCCTTGTTGTACAGTACGTCATAGTAGTCACCGCCCAAATGATGCGCGGTTTCGCAGCGGCCGGCCAGAGAAATACCGGGAAGTTCCGGCAGCTTGTCCGGCAGCAGGTTGCGCTGGATTTGCTTGGCGATCTCCAGCTCCCGTTGCTGCTCGCGCGCCTTGACAAGCTGCCGGGTCTGTTCGGCATTGTGCCAGGCCGCTCCGGCCAGATCGGCCACGCTTCCGAAAAATTCCATGAATTCGTCGGTAAAAATATTGCGGCTGGTCAGGGAGAAGGCCGAAAGGACACCGGCAGTTTCTCCGCCTGAGGAGATGGGCATGTGAGCCATGGACTGGACGCCCTCTTTCAGGAAGGCGGCGTATTTTTCCGGATTGGTTTCCGGGAGATTGTTGTAAACCGCCATGCGTTGGTTGCGGAAGACTTCGGCGGTGGGGCGCGCGTCGTGCAGACCGACCGGCGCCGTGGTGTAGGCTTTTCCGGTGAGACCGGCGCGAGCCCGTACTGTCAGCAGATCATGCTCCGGATCGAGCATGCGGATAAGGCAGATATCCAGTGGAAACTGCTGATCCAGCATCTGCAGGATGTCGTTGAAGATCGTGAGAGCGCTGCCTCCACGTGCCACCCGCCGCGCCGTCTCATAGAGAACGGCCAGCTGTTCGCGACTGGCGTCACGGCACAATGAGACATGGGCGAAGATGTCGAGGATGTTTTCCATCCGGCTGCCATGAGCGCTCAGGTAGTTGGTGACAATGGCGCGCGCAGCGGCGCTGCCTACCGAACCGGACAGCGTTTTTTCCGTAAATTCCCGCAGAATGGTAATTTCCTCTTCAGGACTGGGATTGCTCGGCAAACAGTGCAGATATTCGGCGAAGGCCGCGCTGGTGCGTTCCTTGCCGATGAATTTGGCCATCAGAGCGGCAAAATCCCGGGCACTGGGCGCATCGCTCAAGGTCTGGGCCTGCCGGGCAGAAACCTCGTTTACAAAGTGACGGGCCTGCCGGCGCTCGGCGGAAGAAAGCCGATCCCGCCACGAAAGTCCTACAAAAAGGCTCGCGTTGACAAAAAGGCTCCAAAACAGGCCGTGGCTCCAGTCAACCAGTCCGGTTACGCCGTTTGCGTCCGGCGGCAGATGGCGGGAGACATCCAGCGCGGGCATGAGCAGGGTAACTCCCCAGACAACAAGCCCCATGATCGCGCCCATGATCACGCCGTGCTTCGTCGCCTTTTTCCAGAACATCCCTCCCAAAAGCGCCGGCGCCAGTTGGGCGAGCGCTGCAAAGGACAGCAGCGCGATCGTGGTCAGATCCAGTGCCCGTGTCAGCAGCAGATCCAAAAGGGCACTTCCAACGACGATAGCCAGAATAACGCCGCGTTTGGCGCGTACCAGCAGCTCGGAGAGCGACTGTTCACTGCCCCTGAAATGCAGGACGAGTGGCACCAGCACATGGTTGAGGATCATGGTGGACAGCGTCAGAACAGAGCTGAGGACCATGCCGGTTGCTGCGGCAAGTCCTCCCAGAAACGTCGCCAGCATGACAGTGGACGCATTCTGCGAAAGCGGCAGCAGCAGGGCGAGGTAATCTTTGCTCTGTGCTTCGGGAAGAGCATGCCCGGCCAGCGTTACTGGCAGCAGCAATACGGTGAAGAGCAGCAGCAGCGCTGGAAACATCCACATGGCGCATGAGATTTGACGGCAATTGCGGTTTTCCACGATGCTGACGTGAAACTGCCCTGGCAGGCAGAAAACCGTCAGAGCTCCCAGTACCATGAGTGCCGCCCATTGCGGGGAGGCAGGAAGCGTGAGTGGCGCGGCAGGCGGAGAGGTGTGTGGGAAATGAAGAAGAGCGAAAAGCGCCAGAATGCCCAGCGCCGCGAAAGTGACCACGGTGCTGGCGGCGAGCGCCGCGGCAAAGCCTGCATGCTGTTCCGAGGCGTCAAGATGGCGGGCACCGAAGCGCACGCAGAACAAACCGAGCAGCAACGCTATGACAAGGCCGCTTTCGTGGTGGAAAAGAAGCGGTCCTCCGGAGTGGGACAAAGGGGACGTTATCAGGTGCAGGCTGTGGATGATGGCCCGCAGCTGGATGGCAATGCAGGGCATGAGGCCGACAGCGCAGATGAGCGTTGCCACGCCGCCGACGCTTGGGGAGGAACCGTAGCGGCCGGCAAGAAAGTCGGCGAGACTGGTGAGCTTTTCGTCGTGGGCAAGCCGTGCCATCCGGCGCAGCAGCGTCCCCCAGACCGCGCAGGACAGCGAGCAGCCCAGCGCGAAGGGGATGATGCACAATCCACCCGCGGAGCCGTAAAAGGCCCAGGTGCTGAGCAGCCCGGCAAGGCTGAGGGTATAGATCTGGGCATTGCCCACATAGGTCTGGTGAGAGTCGGCGTGGAAGGCGATGCCGAACAGCAGGGCCACATAGAGCAGGGCCCCAAGGACAGCCATGGCAAAGGGCGTCATGATTTCGCACTCTCGCTGTGCGCTTTGTCCGTATTGGCAACGCGCAAGGCCAGACATCTGAGCAACGCAACCATCGCGCCCCACAGAACGAGGATTGCCGGCAGACGCGCCGGCATCCCTTCCACAGTTGGCAGGGCGTCGAAAATCTCCAGAAACGGCGCGTTCAGGACGATGCATCCTCCCACTACAACCAGCCAGTTCTCTGAAGCCTTCATGCGTGCTTCCTCCTAGAAAAAGCTTTAAAGATGGGCTTCTTCGAGAATATCGCCCAGGACAAGTCCCACCTTTTCGTTGCGTTCCAGATGGGTATCCAGCTCCAGCGCTTCCCCACCGACCGGTTCGAAGGCGCGGCGTTGCTCGTCGAGCAGTTCCAGCCGTCCATCGGAGATATTGGTGCCTTTGGCTTCCCGGCGCAACAGGCGCGCGCGCAGGGTGGCGTCATCGCAGACCAGGTGAACCAGGCGGGTGGGGACTTCAAGCTGTTGCCCCAGCCTGAAAAATGGCTCTCTTCGCGCGATTTGGGCAAAAGCGGCATCCACGACCACGGAGCGTCCCTGGCGCAGCGCCTCTTCCGCACGCTCCAGCATGATCTGATAGGTGTGATCACTGGCGGCGCTGCTGTAAATGCCCGTGCCAAAGGCAATGGCCACTTTGGTTTGAGGCGCAAGTCCGGCCAGCTCTTTGCGGATCTCGTCGGAGCGCAGATAGAGCGCTCCGGTTGCCTCGCACAAGCGGCGCGCCACCACGGATTTGCCCGATCCCATCAGACCGCAGGTCAGAACCAGAAACGGCGGCGCAAGAGAGCCCATGGCCAGATTGAGATAACTGCGGGCCAGGATCTGCTGCTCTTCGCGAGCGGCGCTTCCTTCCGGCTGCTGCGCCATGGCAAAACCCGCAACCTTGCCGCGTACCCAGGCGCGATAGGCTTCGTAGAAGGGGATGAGCGTATCGGCGCCGGGGCCACAGTCCCCGTGGCTCCGGTAGCCATCCAGCAGCCTTTGCGCCAGATCGCGGCGTTTGCGTGCCTTCAGGTCCATGAGCAAAAAGGCCAGATCGCAGAGAATGTCGCTGGTGCGGAAATGGCGGTTGAATTCGATACAGTCGTAGATTTGGACAGGTTCGGTAAAGCAGATGTGCTCGCTGTGCAGATCGCCATGCACCTCGCGGACGAAGCCTTCCTCCTGGCGGCGTTGCAGAAGCGGTTTCTGCTCTTCAATAAAGCGCTCGATGGCGCTGCGGGAGGCGGCAAGGCCATTTTCCGGGATAATCTGTCCGGCGAAGGGCGCTGTCTGTTCGAAATTTTCCCGCCAGTTGCGGGTGACAATCTCCGCATCGGGTCCCAGAGCGTCATCCTGAAAGACAACAGGCGCTTTGGCGTGGATGCGCGAAAGCAGTGGCGACAGTTGATCGATGAGCGTCTCCAGCTCCGGGGAATCGCTCTCCAGCAGATAATCCAGCATTCGGTCGGCCGGAAGACGCCGTATGAGCACGGCGTAGTCGACAGTTTCACCGCTGCCGTCGAAAGTGAGGTTTTTCCCCCTGATGCCCAGCGGCAAGACGTTCAGGTAGGGGGAGGATTCACCTGCGAAACGGCGGTTCAGGCGGAGCTCTTCCTCGCAGAAATGCCGCCGCTTCTCAAGTGTGGTAAAGTCCAAGAAGCCGAAATCCACCGGTTTTTTGATTTTGTACACGTGTTCGCGGGTCAGATAAAGACGGGATATGTGCGTTTCCCGAAACTGGACCGGACCGGTTTCATCGGGATAGTTTGCGATATCCATGAGCAGCTGATGCAGATCCATAAAAATTCTACCTCGCCTGGAAGTGTTGACAAATTCAAACAATGGAAAAGGGTGACGTTTCTTTGAAAAAATGCAGCCAGCAAGAGTTTGGCGCAAAGGGGAAACCGTGTCAAAGACTAGATGGGCTTCATTTGGGAAAATAATGAGGGGAACAGGCTCCGGAGTATGGGCGGGAGTATGCATGGTTGCGCAAACATCAAGAGACATGTAAAATTGAAAACTTTGCAGATGTATGGAAGTGCTTTGAAACAGCGGCCTCTTGCCCCCGTAATGGCTGTATGCAAGGATGGATGTCCATGACTGTTCGCTGCGTTTTGGGAGGGATACTGCTTACGCTTGTTACAGGTTGCGCCTGGCTGTCCGGAGGACCGCGGGACGCGGTCGTGGAACGGCCGGAGGATGCGCTGGCCCTGTCCGCGCGCGCCAATCTGCTGGAAAATGAAGGCCGGCCGGAAGAAGCGCGGGATCTGATGCGAAAAGCGCTGCAAAGGGATCCAAAGGCGGTTTTTTTGCACAGTCGTTTGGGAGAGCTGTATTTTCAGCTGGGAGACGAGGAGGCTGGTGTCCAGGCCTTGCGAAGGGCTTTAAAGCTGGATCCGGATGCGGTGGATGCGCTTCTTTTGATGGCGTTGTGGCACGTTGAACACGACCGCCCGGGAGAGGCTGTCCCGCTCTTGCGGCGGGTGGTGCGGCTGCAACCGGAGCTGGAAGGTGCCCGGCTGAAACTTGGTATTGCCTATTTGCGCCAAAAAGATTTTGTCCATGCCGAGCAGTGCTTTCGCGAGGAGTTGGAACGTGAGCCGGATTCCCTGGGAACTCTGTTGGCCCTGGGGCTGCTCTACCAGTACGTCGGACAGCTGGATCGGGCGGAAAAGCACTATCGCGAGACATTGGCTCGCAGGCCGGATCTGGAGCCGGTGGTTGTGGAACTGGGGGATCTGCTGGAGCAACGCAAGCATTTCCGGCAGGCGGAGGCGGTCTTGGCCGAAGGTCTGCGCAACAGTCCGGAAAGCGTGCCTCTGCGTTTGCGTTTGGCGCGGGTTTTGGTGCATGACAACCGGCTGGATGAGGCCTTGCCGCAGTACCGCAAGGTGCTGGAGCTGGAACCGCTGAACGTTGAGGCGCTGCGGGTGGTTGGGCTTATCTGTTTGGAAAAGGAACGCTGGCGTGAGGCTGAGAAAGCATTTGCTTCCCTGCTGGAACTGCGTCCCGATTTGGCGGATCAGGTACGTTTCCATATCGGCATCGCCCAGGAAAACGATGGGCGCGGCGACGAAGCACTGAAAACATTCCAGGCCATTGCGCCCGATGCGCCCTTTTTTGACAGAGCGCTGCTGCATGTGGGGATGCTGAGCGATCGCCAGCATCAGTATCGGGAAGGAATAGCGTTTTTCGAAAGGCATCTGGAGACTGTGGCTGCATCTCCGGTGTTGTTTGGTCTTTTGAGTTTCCTGTATGAACGCGCGGATCAAGTGTCCGAGGCGGTGAAAACGCTGGAGAACGGTCTCAACCGTTTTCCCGGCAATCCGGATCTGCTCTATCGCAAGGGAGTGCTGCTGGAGCGCACAGGGCGCTCTTCCGAAGCGCTGGCCACTATGGAAGAGGTTGTGCGTCTGGATGACAAACAGTCGGAAGCGCTTAACTTTATTGCCTATTCTTTGGCCGAACAGGGACGGGATCTGGAACGGGCCTTAAGGCTGGGCAAGAGGGCGCTGGCACTGGACGACAGCGCCCATATTCGCGATACGGTGGGCTGGGTCTACTTTAAACTGGCGCGTTATCCCGAGGCGTTGCTCCATCTGCGGAAAGCCGCCGAGCATCTGGCTGACGATGCGACGATTCAGGAACATCTGGGCGATGTCCTTGCGGCATTGAAGCGGCGTAGCGCGGCGCTTGACGCATATCGTCGCAGTCTTGAACTGGAGCCGGGAAATGTGCGGGTCTCCGAAAAATTGCGCAGGTTGGAGGAAAAACATCAATGAGACGCTTCGTAATCAGCGCATTGCTGATGTTCTTTGCGCTTTGCGCCTGTAGCGTTCCGGAACGTCCGGAGAAAAGCCAGGCGCCTCTTTTGCCGGAACTTTCGATAGATGATTTGTTGGAGGGACAGCGGCGCTGCGAACGGCTGATCACCAGCTTGCGCGGTTTGAGCCGGGCCACGTTGCGGGAGGAGGGCCGTTCTCCGGCCAAAAGCAGTCAGGCCTTGCTGGTGCAGTGGCCCGCAAGTGCAAGGGTGGAGATCCTTGGACTTCTGGGGCAGCCGGCGTTGGTGACGGCCAGCAACGGTCGCGACCTTTTCGCCATGGACATTTCCCATCGTGCCTTCTACGAAGGGGAAGCGAGCGCGGAAAACCTGGAGCGCCTGGTGCGGCTGCGTCTGGATCCCGCCGAACTGACGCGGCTGATGCTGATGCGTCCAACGCTTCCCGAAGCCTCCAGGCTCAAGGTGAGCGTCCTGACGGACGGCTATCTGGCAAGCGGTGTGACGCAAGACGGAGAAAGGGTACATTTGCGTTTCGATTCCCGGCGACATCTGATCAAGATCACCTATCTTGCGCGCGGCGAAACGCGGCTGGACGTGGAATACGGCGCTGTTCGGGATTTTATGCTTGGAGGCGAAACCGTTGCCTTTCCAACGCGCTGGCAGGTTAGCTTTCCGGCCCGGAAGACGCGCGTCACGCTTCAGATGG
>JAFZPK010000204.1 GCA_017552515.1 Deltaproteobacteria bacterium
TTCTCATTCATCTCCTTTCCTTGTTTTCAATGTATCATATGCCGTATCGCAAACAATGTAAATACAATGTTTTACAATACCGAATACGCCACCCGCACGGTGTTATGATAAATCTTTGGGAATGCCATTCAACAGTATGCCCCGCGATTCAACCGCTTCACGCAACAATTTGAAAAAAAATAAGTCCCCGGCAAAGTCCGGGGGCTTATTAATATCTCTGGCCAGTTAAAGGCGCCGTTATTGGATTTCAAAACTCTTTACGTCAATCTTTGTCCGTTCCATCAGTTCCTTGTCCACTTCGCCGTACAGACGGACGGTCATTTCCGGCGTGACCGTGCGCCCCATGAACAGCTCGTCGTCAATGTCCACCACTATTTCTCCCGTGGAGTCACGGAACAGGTAATGCTCGTGATCACCCCCCGCACGGCTTACAATATGTCCTGTGAGGACAACCGGGGTATCATCCCTGGCAGATTTGGCCTGAGCTACAGTCGTTACGCTAGCCTGTCCTCCGGGCCCCACGAACCCTCCCGGACCGGCAGACGAAGCGCCGCCCTGAAAACCGCCAACAGCCCAACCGGGAAAAGCGAAAAAAAGAACCAAAGACAGTGCGATCAAAAAGCGCATGGGAACCTCCTTCATCAATGGTTTCACCAAAAAAAATTCCAGCCTCCTGCTTCAGGAAAGACATAAAATAACAGCAATGTCAAACAACAAAGTTCGGACATGAGCGTCGCCGAAAGAGCAGGTATTTCAATCCATTTACAGCCTGCACACGGCGTTCGAGGACGAACGCTTCAAGGACACGTTGGAGGCGCTCATTTTTTAGGCGGCTTTTCCCAGTTCCCGATTAATTTTATTCAGCGGCTTTGAAGTTGTAGACCGGCCTGATCCGCTTCAAAATGTCGGCGGTCGGACCTATCTGGCCAACAATATCATCCATGCTTTTGTAGGCCATGGGCGCTTCATCAAGCGTAGCTTCCGAAACGCATGTCGAAAAAATGCCGGACATTTCAGACCGGTACTCCTCCAGCGAAAGAGAACGCATCGCAGCCTTGCGGGACATGAGCCTTCCCGCTCCGTGCGGAGCGGAACAGTTCCATTCCGGGTTGCCTTTGCCAACGCATATCAGGCTGCCATCGCGCATGTTGATCGGTATAAGGAGCTTTTCACCTTTCCGGGCGGAAACGGCTCCCTTGCGCAGGATCATGCTTTCCGTATCGATATAGTTATGGATGGTCGAGAAGTGTTCCTCTGGCGTCAAATAAAGGCCCTTCACGATCGTCTGCACCATCGCCCTGCGATTTTCCATGGCAAAGCCCTGGATGATCTTCATATCGTGGATATAGTCATCAAAGAGCCTGCCCTCGACATAGGCAAGATCTTTCGGAATATCGATCGGATGCTCCTTGCGCATCTTTTGGATCATCGGCTCAATTTCCTTATGCCGGCCAGCCGCCTTGAGCTCATCTATCATGGCATTGAGCTGATACCGGGCCCCTCCCCAGAAGGCGTAACGTCCCTGATCCTGGTAGTATTCGGCCACTTCGAGCCCGATATGCCTGGAGCCGGAATGCACGACAAGGTACAGGCAGCCTTCCTCATCACAGTCGATCTCGATGAAATGATTGCCGCCTCCAAGCGTTCCGACACTGTGAACAGCCCTGTCCAGCTTAACCTGGTCCGCGCAGCGCAGTTCGCGCAGGCTCTCTATGATACCCGGCGTGTAGGGGGTCTTGCGGATATCCTGCCCGGACGGGATTTGCCTGCGGATCAGACTATCGAGCCTGGAAAAGTCGATGCCGCGCTCCTTGAGCCTGACCGTTTCCATGCCGCAGCCGATATCGACGCCGACCATGCCCGGAACGATTTTGCCCTTGATGGTCATGGTGGTGCCGATAGTGCAGCCCTTGCCGGCATGCACGTCGGGCATTATGCGGATCGTGCAGTCCCTGAACGCCTCCTGATCGCAGACAGAGCGTATCTGCCCCTCGGCAAGCTCTTCCAGTTCATCGGCGTAGCAAAAGGCCGTATTCCATTTTCCCCTGATTTCGATCATGGCTCATGCCGCCTTGGAGAATCCCAACCGTCCAGCACCCGCTCCAGCGCCCGCAGTCCAAGAAGCAGACGCGGGCCGGGGCGACAGAGCCAGTCGGCGGGAATAACCCGCACCCGCCCGGCGAGCGCCGGGGCATGGACGCGAAAAAAGGCCGCCGGATCCTCATCCTGCGCGTGGGAGACCGCGATAATGATATCCGGATCAGCGGCAAGCAGGGCTTCGCGGCTCCAGACCGGATAGGAAGCGCCCCCATCCGGCACCAGATTGGCCGCGCCGGCTGCGGCCAGCAGTTCTCCGCCCAGAGTGCGCGGCGTGCAGACCATCAGCGGACGCAGCATAATGCAGAGCACCACCTTCGGGCTTTGACGGCCGGCGCTTCGTACCCGCACCTCTTCCAGCTCCCGTTCCATGGAATCCGCAAGCTCCCGCCCTTCCCGGGCCCGGCCTGCAAGTTCCGCAAGGATGCGGATATCGTTCAAGGTGGCGGAGATACTGCGCGCATACACCACGTAGACGTTCAACCCCAATTTTTCGAGCGCGCCCACAAACTCGCGTGAATGGCAGTCGGCGGTGGCAAACACCAGATCGGGCTTCAGCGCCACGATCGCCTCCAGACTTGGACGATCATAGCGCCCCACACTGGGCAAGCGGGCGGCCTGGGGCGGATAGTCGCTGAACTCGGTAATACCTGCCAGCGTCTTTTCCGCCCCCACCGCATAGAGAATTTCCGTGACGCTGGGCACCAGCGACACGATGCGGCGCGGCGTCTGCGGTACCTCGACAAGGCGCCCCACCGCATCCCGCACACTGCGGGCGCTGGCGGCAGAAGGCCAGAAGGCAAGGCCTACCGCCGCCAAGAGTACAAACGCAAAAGAAGCAGGACGCCCGCCACGCATCACATCCATCCCTTATACATCAGGCCTCATGCTTTTTCAGATGCCGACCCGAATTCCCGCGTAGGCGCCGATTCCGGGAGTGCCGTAGCCCCAGACCTCCTCATAGTCGCGATCAAGCAGGTTTTCCACACGCGCCTGAAGTTGCACGTTCTTCGTCACGTCCCAGGAGATCGCCGCATTGAGCAGCGCGTAACCGGCAAGCGTCACCCGTCCCGACTCGTAGGTTGCCTCGTTGTAGAAAACGTCGCGGCGACGCCCCACGCAGAGCAGTTGCAGATCGGCGCCCAGGCTTTCCAGCACCTGCCAATGCGTGTTGAACGCGAACTTGTGCCGCGGCCGCCGCAGCAGGTCCAAACCGGTTTCGCGATCCTCCGTATCGGTATAGGTATAGCTTGCGGAAAATTCCAGCTGTTCCACCGGCGCTATTCTGGCTTCCAGCTCGACTCCACGCGCCCGTGCCCGGTTGATGTTGACATAACGATAGACCCAGTTTTCATCCAGATCGGTGGTGATCAGATTTTTGAAGTCGTTCTGGAACCAGGCCGCGCTCAACACGATTCTCCGCTCCCACAGCGGCTGCTCCAGACGGATATCCCAGCCGCGGTTTTCTTCCGGATCCAGATGCCGGTTGCCCTGCACATAGTCGGTATGGGCGTAGAGCTGATAGAGCGAGGGCGCCTTGAAGGCCGTTCCGTAGGAAACGCTCAGCTTGCTTTCCGTCACCGGCACGATATAGGCGGCAGCCGCCTTCCAGGTGGCCTTGGAACCAAAATCCTCATGCTCGTCCAGCCGCGCCCCCAAGGTAATGAAGTAACGCTTCTGCCACTGCAGCTGTTCCTGTACATAGACGCCGGAGGTCGAGCGGGACTTTTCCGGAAAACGCTCCGAAGAGACGTAGCTCATACCATACCAGGCGGATTCCGAGGTATAGCGGCTCTTCATTTCCTCTTCCTGATACTCCGCGCCCAAAGAAAGCGTATTCCACTCGGCCAGCCGCAGATCGTTCTGCCATTCAAACTTGTACAGGCTGCTGTCGTACGTCGAATAGGAACTGTCGGTGGGATGTGAAGCGTCGGTATCATTGTCATACTTGCGGCGATAATCGGCCAAAGAGGCGGCCAAACGGGTATCAAGCCGATCATCCCAAAGGCGTAAGCCCCCCTGCAGGCGCAGGTGCAGAAAATGGGCCTTGGCGAGCGAGTTGGGATCGTCCCCCAAAGGACCGCCAAAGTTGTCCATCTCGGTTCGGTTATCCTGATAGCGGCCTATAAAATCGATATAGGATTTCTCCGTGGGTGTGACGCCCAGCCGCATCGAGACGGTGGTGTTCTGGTAACCGTCATGTTCATGGTTGCCGTCCTTTTTGGCGGCGGCGCTGATGCCGTCACTGTCGACACGCGAAACCGCAAGAGAGTAGTTGACGCGATCCTTGCTGCCGGAAACAGCGGCCGACTCGCGCAGGGTGCGGAAGCTGCCGCCCTCCAGCGCGACATGAGCGTGGGGATCGCCCTGCCCTTTCCGAGTGATGATCTGGATGACGCCGGTCATGGCATCCGAGCCGTACAGCACGCTCTGCGGCCCACGCATCACCTCAATGCGTTCAACATTGTCGGTGGTCAAATGCGCGAAATCAAAGTTGCGTCCCGGCATGGAGGGATCGTTGGCCACCACACCGTCGATCAGCACCAGCACATGCTCCGAATTGCCGCCCCGCAGAAAAACCGATGTTTGCTGTCCCAAAGCTCCCGAACGCACCACATCCAGCCCCGGCACGCTTTTGAGCGCCTCCTGCACGATGCGGTACTGTTTGGCGGCGATCTCCTCGGCGGTAATGACCGTACAGGAGCCGATCACTTCCTGAAGCGGCGTCTCCATACGGGTGGCGGTGACCACCACCGGTTCCAGCGCCACCGAATCCTTCGGCGGCTGTTCCCTGCCTTCCGTTTCCTGGGCCAGAAGCCCCGGGGCCGCCAACGCCCCAAGCCACAGCGGCGTCAGCAGCAACACCATAATCCTTGCCATCGTTCTTGCCATAAACAACCTCCTCGCAGTTGTTCTCTCCGCGATGAAAGGCGCAAGGCAAACCCGGACCACGGCGGCAAACAAAAAAAGCCCGATCTCTTCCCATCAAAAGAAGAGCGGGCCCTCCCGTATAGGTTCGCAAACGCCTCCGCCAGGCGCACGCAAACCCTTGCGCACCGCACATCAGGACGCCCTCCCAACACCCGGAGAGAGTGTGAATATATACGTTCCGGCAGGTCTTCTGGCTTACAGTCATGGCCTTTCGTCTGCCTTCCCAAGCCTCTTCAGGAGGCCCAGTGGCACAAAAGACGAAAAACGGCTGATCACAGCGGCGGGTCCGCGGGGGATGTACGCCCCTCTTCCCTTTTCACCCACGAAAAGTGGACACCGAAACGTCCCTTCCACCCATGGAAGGTTCTTCCTTATAGCGTAAGGACCGCTCCCTGCACAAGTTTCCACAGAGTGGAAAGCATAAGCATGGATGTTCCAGCAGCTTTTCTGGCGCGTTGCCGCGGCTTTTGCGCCCGGCAGAAAAACGCATCATCCCGGCTCTGTTAAAATCCATATTTTTCAGGATATTACGAGACAGTACCCAACCATGTATCCTGCAATAAATATATTGATTTTCCATAAGAAATCTTGCGATACTTGGACCTGTTGGCCGAATATGCCCAAAAAAGAGGCAAGGCTGTTTTGCAGAAAAATGAAAAATTTTTTGATTTCAAGTGGAGGAAAGACGTGTTTGAGCAAAATCATCGGTCCGGATTGCTACGGCAATTTCGGATCCTGTTGTTGATGGGTATCATATGGGTGGGAATGCTGGTGCCGCTTGCGGCCTCGGAGCTGAGCGACGCCATTCACACGGAGATGGAGCGTATCCGCAGTGGAGAGCGCCTGGTCGTGGAAGGCTCCTGGTTGGCGATGACCAACATGTTGCCGCGGTTCTACGAGTCTCGCAATTTCGAGCCGGCCTGGCAGAATACGCGGACGGTAGAAGAGCTGCTCAACAGCATCGACGATATCGCAAACGACGGTTTGAGACCTTCGGACTACCACATCACCGCACTCAAGAAAATGTACGGTGAACTGCAACAGGGACGACTCAACGCCACCCAGACCGCGCGTTTTGATCTGCTGTGCAGTGATGCCCTGTTGCTGATGGCCCATCATTTGGCCTTCGGCCGGGTACCGCAAGGTTTGATGCATACCGCCTGGAACTTTGCCCAGCCCGTCAGCCGCGACGATTTTCTCCCCTACGTGCAGAATGGGTTGGCGCGAAACGGCGTCGCCGGGATGCTGCGCCAGCTGTTGCCCCAGCATCCGGACTATGTCCGCCTGAGGGACGCAATGAGCCGCTACCGCAGAAATCCCGGGGCGCTCAGCGTGCGGGGGACGGGCGGCGGCACACCCTTGCGGGCAGGTGCGCGCGGCCCAAGGGTTACCCAGCTGGGCGAACGGCTGGTTGCAAGTGGCGATCTGGCCGCGCCGGTTCCGGAAACCATGGATGCGCGCATGATTCAGGCTTTGAAAAACTTCCAGCGGCGCCACAACATGGAGGCCGACGGTGTGGCCGGCCCGCGCACGCTTGAGGCCTTGAACATGCCTCCCGAAGCACCGGCAACAGCGGTGCCGGCAGCGGGTTCCTCCCAACGCATAAACAAAATCCGGGTCAACCTTGAACGGATGCGCTGGTTTCTGCGCAATGTGCCCAAACAGTACATACTGGTGGATGTGGCCGGATACATGGCCTATCTGATGAAGGATGGTCATGTCCTTTGGTCCTCGCGGGTACAGGTGGGCCGTCCGCAACGGCAAACGCCAGCCCTGCGTTCCCAGATTGATTTCCTGGTTGTGAACCCCACCTGGACGGTGCCGCCCACCATTATCGCGGAAGACACCGTGCCGGCGATGATGGCCGACCCCGGTTATCTGGCGCGCCGCAACATCCAGGTTCTGGACCGTCAGGGCCGCCCAGTCAACCCTGGCTCGATAAACTGGGCAAGCTACCGCAACGCCAAAGGGAAATTCCCCTATCTGCTGCGTCAGGAACCCGGTCCACGTAATGCCCTGGGGCGCATCAAGTTCATCTTCCCCAATTCGCACTCGGTCTATCTGCACGATACCCCCAACCGGGGTGGTTTCTCACGCGGCAATCGCGGTACCAGTTCCGGCTGCGTCAGAATCGATCGGCCCTTCGAGCTGGCGGATCTTCTGCTGAAATCCCCCGCCGCTTCAAAGAATCTGCGTGCGGTGTTGGCCACCAACAAAACCAAAAACATCAACTTGAGCGAGCCCATGCCCATTATGCTGTTCTACTGGACGGCCCAGGCAGGTCCAGACGGCTCGGTTATTTTTAAAAACGATATCTACGGACGGGACAGCGCCCTGCTGGAGGAAATGAACAAACCGGTCCAGGTGGAACGCAACTACCAAATTCCGGTCAAAGTTGAAATGGTTCCCGACGTTCACGAGATATTGTAGGTCCAAAACGTAAGAAAAAGGAGGATCCTGTCATGCAGAAGACGACCTGTTTCAAGGCCTATGATATCCGGGGCAAAGTTCCGGAGGAACTGAACGAAGAGCTGGCATGGCGCATCGGACGGGCCTACGCGCAATGGCTCAAGCCCCGGACGGTGGCAATAGGGCGGGATGTCCGGCTCTCCGGTTCGACGATTCAGGCCGCTGTAACCCGCGGCCTGCGTGAGGAAGGCGTAACGGTACACAACATCGGCGTCTGCGGCACGGAGGAGATCTACTTCGCTACCGCCCATTTCCAGCTGGACGGTGGCATCATGGTCACCGCCAGCCACAATCCCGCCGAATACAACGGGATGAAGCTGGTGCGCGCGCAATCGCGTCCCATCAGCGGCGACACCGGACTGGGTGACATCCGCAAACTGGTGGAAATGGGAGATTTTGCTCCCCAGCCCCTGCGCGGGGAAGAGCGGCAACTCGCCCACCGCGCGGAGTACATCCGTCATCTTCTGACCTTCGTCGATAAGGCGGCCCTCAAGCCGCTCAAAATCGTCGTCAACGCCGGCAACGGCTGCGCCGGCCCGGTTCTGGACCTGCTGGCGGAGCATCTGCCCTTCGAATTCATCCGGCTTCAGCACCAGCCGGACGGGCATTTCCCCAATGGCGTGCCCAATCCGCTGCTCCCGGACAAACGTGACCTGACCGCGAAGGCGGTGCGCTACCATCACGCGGATCTGGGTCTTGCCTGGGATGGCGATTTTGACCGCTGCTTCTTCTTCGACGAAACGGGCGCCTTCATAGAAGGCTACTATCTGGTAGGCCTGCTGGCGGAGATGTTCCTGACCCGTCATCCGGGCGCAACCATTATCCATGATCCCCGGCTGATCTGGAACACCCAGGCTCTGGTCGCGGCGGCGGGCGGCAAAACGGTGGAATCCAAAAGCGGCCATGCCTTCATCAAGGAACGTATGCGCAACGAGGATGCCGTCTATGGCGGCGAAATGAGCGCACATCACTACTTCCGGGATTTCTTCTACTGTGACAGTGGCATGATTCCGTGGCTGATCGTGGTATCGGCACTCTGCCACCGCCATCAGCCCCTAAGCGCGCTGGTCAACGAACGTGTTGCGAAATTCCCGGTTTCCGGAGAGATCAACCGCCGTAACACCAATCCCCAGGCAGCCCTGAAGGCTGTGGAAGCAGCCTTTCCCGGCGGCATACGGGATGAAACCGACGGCTTGAGCCTCGCCTTTGACGACTGGCGCTTCAACCTGAGACTCTCCAATACCGAACCGGTGATCCGGCTCAATGTAGAAACCCGCGGCAATACGCAGCTGCTGAAGGAAAAGACCGAGCAAATCCTGAAGATGTTGGAATGACACTTAAAACGGTGAAAGACAAAAA
>JAFZPK010000205.1 GCA_017552515.1 Deltaproteobacteria bacterium
GAGTATCTGGATACTTTGCCGGAATCGCTGCCCATGGGGGTCCGGCAGCGGCTGTCCCTGGCGGTTGCGATGATTCACGGCCCGGAAATGCTCATTCTGGATGAACCGACTTCCGGAGTGGATCCGGTGGCGCGTGACGCCTTCTGGCATATCCTGGTCCGCCTTTCACGCGAAGAGCGGGTGACCATTTTCATTTCCACCCATTTCATGAACGAGGCGGAGCGTTGCGACCGGATCTCGCTGATGCACGCCGGGAGAGTACTGGTCAGCGATACGCCGGATCGGATCCGGGAAATGCGCGGCGCGGAGACGCTGGATGAGGCCTTTATATCCTGCCTTGAGGAGGCGACGGCACAGGAAGAGCAAAGGCGCGCGGCAAACGTTTCTGTTGAGAAAAGCAGCGTGACGGTTGAAAAGAAGGAGCCGGAAAAAGCTCCCTCCACGGCGGCCGTGACAGATGGTTTCAGCCTTCGGCGGCTGTTCAGCTATACCCGGCGCGAGGCGCTGGAACTGCGCCGCGATCCCTTGAGGCTGACGACGGCCATTTTGGGATGCGTCATCCTCATGTTCGTTATGGGCTATGGCCTCAACCTGGATGTGGAGAACCTGAGGTTTGCGGCCCTGGATCACGATGAATCCGTAACCAGCCGCGACTATATCCTCAACCTGGCTGGTTCTCGCTACTTCGAACAACGGGCGCCTCTCAGCAGTTACAACGATATCGATGAGCGCATGCGTTCCGGAGAGATCAGCATGGCGCTGGAGATTCCACAGGGATTTGGCCACAATCTGGCGCGTGGGCGCCAGGTGACGGTAGGCGTCTGGATCGATGGTGCCTTGCCGCAGCGGGGCGAGACGGTGCGCGGTTATGTCCAGGGAATGCATCTCACCTGGCTTTCTCAGCAGATGACCCGCCTTTCCTCCGGAGCTTCAGCCCCCACGGCCGGTCTGGAGGTGCGCTACCGTTATAATCCCGACAACCTCTCCATTGTTTCGATAGTTCCAGGGGTGATCCCGATGCTTTTGATGCTGATTCCGGCGATACTGTCGGCGCTTTCGGTGGTGCGGGAAAAGGAACTGGGCTCCATCGTCAACCTCTATGTGACGCCGGTCACCCGCCTGGAATTCATTTTGGGCAAGCAGATCCCCTATGTGGTGCTGGCGCTTTTAAGCTTTTTGCTTCTGATGCTGATGGCGGTGTTTCTGTTCAAGGTGCCGGTGAAGGGAAACTTCTTTACCATGCTGGCCGGCGCAGTGCTCTACGTTATCGCTTCGACCTCGATGGGGATGCTGATCTCCGCTTTCATGAAGAGCCAGGTGGCGGCGCTGTTTGGCACGGCCATGCTGACCATTCTGCCGGCCAGCCAGTTTTCCGGGCTCATCAATCCGGTGTCCTCGCTGGAAGGGGTGGGGGCCTTCATCGGCCGCATCTATCCCACAACCCACTTTTTGGACATCTCCCGGGGCGTGTTCTGCAAGGCGCTGACGATGCCGGAGCTTTCCCGATCCTTTCTTTCCCTGGCTGTGGCCGTGCCAGTTTTGATGACGCTGTGCGTGCTGCTGGTCAAAAAGCAGGATGGCTGAAAAACATTCCTTCCAAGGAGCGGTTTTTATGAAACGCTTTTTCAACAATGTCTGGAATCTGGGCTACAAGGAACTCTACAGCCTGGTGCGGGATCCGGTGCTCCTGATCATGGTGATCTACATCTTTACGCTGGCGGTTTACGCCGCCGCGACCGCCATGCCGGAATCGCTGCACCACGCGCCCATCGCCGTCGTGGATGAGGATGGCTCGCAGCTTTCCGCGCGTCTTGTGGATGCTTTCTACCCTCCCTACTTTTCCCGTCCGGAAGTCATTTCCCGCGCGCAGATGGATGAGGGGCTGGATTCCTCGCGTTACACCTTCGCGCTCTACATCCCTTCCAGTTTCCAGCGTGATGTGCTGGCCCGGCGCAGCCCTTCGCTCCAGCTCAACGTGGATGCCACCCAGATCAGCCAGGCCTATACCGGAAGTGGCTACATCCAGAACATCGTCTCGGGTGAAATCGCCACCTTCGTCAGCGGGCATCGTACGCAGGATCAATCGCCGGTGGAGCTGGATCTGCGGGTACGCTTCAATCCGCAGCTGGAGAGGGAGTGGTTCGGCTCCATCATGGAGATTATCAACAACATTACGCTTTTGGCAGTGGTGCTGACCGGCGCGGCCCTGATCCGCGAGCGTGAACACGGAACGATCGAGCATCTGCTGGTTATGCCGGTGACTCCGCTGGAGATCATGGTCAGCAAGGTGTGGACCATGGGGTTGGTGGTCCTCGTCGCTTCCAGCCTCTCGCTCAAGTTTGTGGTGCAGGGGCTGCTGAAGGTGCCAATAGCCGGTTCTCTGGGATTGTTCATGGCGGGAGCGGCGTTGTACCTGTTCGCCTCGACCGCGATGGGGATCTTTCTGGGAACGGTGTCGCGTTCCATGCCGCAGTTCGGCCTGCTGCTGATCCTGATACTGCTGCCGCTGGAGATGCTCTCCGGCGGAATGACGCCGCAGGAAAGCATGCCGGATATCGTGCGGAACATCATGCTGTTTGCGCCGACCACGCACTTTGTCACGCTGGCGCAGGCGGTCCTGTACCGCGGGGCGGGGCTGAAGGTGGTGTGGCCGCAGTTTGCGGCGCTGGTGGCAATCGGCAGCGCGCTGTTTGGCATGTCGCTGGGCTATTTCCGCAAGGCGCTGAGCACGATGGCCTGAAAAGGCGGCGCTTTTGATTCAAATGATAAAAAGGCGAAGGCGGTGTGCTTTCGCCTTTTTTGTCCCGAAATCTGAAAGTATTTTCTTTGTTGACATATGTCGGCATTGATGATATTTGACATATGTCATGAAACGGAGGCAGTGCTCATGGCGAGGAAACCTCAATGCCGCCGGATCGGCGGATATCCCGATTGCTGGATCTTCTCTCCCGAGGAAAGCTCGGCGGAGATGCCGGTGATCCTGAATTTGGACGAGTACGAGAGCATCCGTCTGATCGACCACGAAAATCTGACCCAGGAGCAGTGCGCGCAGTGCATGGGGGTGGCCCGTACCACCGTCACCGCCATTTACGACAGCGCGCGGAAGAAGCTTGCCCAAGTACTGGTGGAGGGCAGGACGCTCCGTATCGGCGGAGGGTGCTACCGGATCGACAACGGAAAAGCGGAAATACTTTTGGAAAAAGGAGAAAATATCATGAGAATCGCGGTAACGTACGAAAATGGAGAGATTTTTCAGCACTTCGGCCACACGGAGCAGTTCAAGCTCTACGACGTGGAGGAAGGAAAGATTGTCCATACGCAGATCGTGAATACTGGAGAGTGTGGCCATGGCGCCCTGGGCGGCTTTTTGAAGGTGGCCCGGGTGGATGCGCTGATCTGCGGAGGCATCGGCATGGGCGCCCAGAACGCGCTGGCCGAGGCGGGCATCCAGCTCTTTGGCGGTGTCCAGGGCGATGCGGATGCGGCGGCCCAAGCTCTGGCCGAGGGAAAACTTCAGTATGATCCGCAAGCGCAGTGCGATCATCATGGGCATAGCGGGCACCACGGCGGATCGTGCCACGGTGGCCAATCCGGCCGGTGCCACTGATTGGAAAGATCCCTGCGGTCTCCGGAGATCTCCAAAAGAAAGGCGAAAGGAAAAATCCTTTCGCCTTTCTTTATGGAGCAAGTTGGTTTCTTCAGAAATTCATACCCGGAGGATTCTTCGCTTGTTTTAATGATTCGCTCCGGAAAAGGGGCAGCGCTTTCCGATGCACTGGTTGTTTTGCGCGGAATGGGTGCATGTGATCGCTGTCCGGAGCATTTCTACGCCAAAACGTTCCTTCACAAAGCCAATCGCGGCCTGAAGGGCGAGATAGGAGTCGCGCTTGCAGCAACGCGGCCCGCCGATTCTGCCAATCGCGTCAAGAGCCTGCGCCGTCATCCTGTTGGAAAGTCCGAACGGCTCCTGCGTCAGGGGCGTGGATTTCGAGAGGATAGCCACGAATATGCCCGCGCTGATCCCGGCGCCGCAGGCGCCCCAGAATCCGCAGGCCCCGCCGGGCACTTTTTTCCCCCGGCTTGCCATTTCCGCAAGCGCCGCAGGCAGATCAACATCCCCGCCGACGTTTTTGCAGGCCGTAAGAAGCGCGGCACCGACCATGACATGATGCTCCGGCCCGTGCATGTGGCAAAGGGGCAGGGCCATCATCTTTTCGAGAATTTCCACGGGATCTTTCGACGTTTCCGCAAGGCACAGGGCGACGATCCGGTCCATTCCTCCAGTATGACATGCATCGCACACATAGTGTCCCCTAACGCACCGGGTTTTGCTGTTTTCCCGCTTGCGGCAAAGGACACATTCCATGAGGATATCTCTTTCCATGTATTCAAGCGGCGCTTTGCAGATGAGACATTCGCTTTTCATAATGATGCCCTTTGCTTAGATAAAATGCCGCAGCACAAACAATGCCGTGGCCATAGCGTCGTTTCACTGGTGTTTTATGGAGGCTTCACTTACAGGAAATGTGAAGTAGGTGTCGGGATAGGGTTCGTTTTTGAGCGTGAAGTGCCACCATTCCCCGCGCACTGGCTTGAAACCGTGGGTCAGCATTACCTTGCGCAGGAGCATGCGGTTCCTGTACTGCGTCTTTGTGATGCCGGTGTAGTCCGTGTGGC
>JAFZPK010000027.1 GCA_017552515.1 Deltaproteobacteria bacterium
AAAAAATAAACGAAAATCCAAGCTTTTTCAGCAACATAGCAATTGCAAGTCTCCATGACGGGCAAACCGATCCTGTAAATCTTTGCACCGATCATGGAAAAGGCTACACAATCTTATCAATATATTTACCCTGTTTACCGTTTTGATAGTGTACTTTGGCGGTGTCATGAATGAGGTATCTTGATTGCAGACAGTTTTTTGTTGCACAGAAAAACACTCTTTCAGGGAGGTAACAATGATGACAAAAAAACACTTTTTTCTCCTGACAGCAGTCTGTGGGCTGGCCCTGTTGGTGGCCCAACCGGCTCCGGTTCTGGCGGGGCATCATCACGGAAGTGGTTTTTCACAAATGAGTCACTCACGTGGTGGTCACTCCGGTTACTATGGCGGTCATTCCAGCTATCGCCATTCCGGCTATCGCGGCGGACACACCAGCTACAGAGGCAACTGGGGTAGACAGCCCGCTTATCGAGGCGGACATCAGAGCTACAGAGGCGGCTGGGGTGGACAGCCTGGCTACCGTGGCGGACACCCGGGCTACAGAGGTGGCTATTACGGTGGACAGCCTGGTTATCGCGGTCATCGCGGCGGCTGGGGTGGACAGCCTGGCTACCGTGGCGGACACCCGGGCTACAGAGGCGGCTATCACGGCGGACAGCCTGGTTATCGCAGTCATCGCGGCGGTTGGGGTGGACAACCTGGCTACCGTGGTGGGCAGCAGGGCGGACAGCCCGGTTATCGCGGCGATCGCTCTTCCTTTGGAAACCGTGGCAATCGCCCCTCTTTCGGCAACCGCGGTGAGCGTTCCTCTTTTGGCGGACAGGGTGGACAGCGCCCCTCTTTCGGTAACGGCGGCAGCTCGTCGGATTCCAGTGCCAGCGCCGAGCGTCCTTCCTTCGGCAATCGTGGAGACCGCTCTTCCTACGGTAATCGTGGAGATCGTTCCTCCTTCGGCAACCGCGGCAGCTCGTCGGATTCCGGTGCCAGCACCGAGCGTCCTTCCTTCGGCAACCGTGGCGAGCGCCCCTCTTTTGGCGGACAGGGTGGGCAGCGTCCCTCCAACCCCGGTGGAGCGCCTTCATCCAGTGATGCAGGAGGTACGGCGGCACCTGCCGAAGCCCTCTGAGGTAAGCTAAGATAAACAAATCATCCTTTTTCCCCAGTCTCACCGCAAAGCCCGTCCTCTCCCGGACGGGCTTTTTTGTCAGGAAACAGCGGAATAAAAAAGGCAGACTGCCATCAAAAGCAGTCTGCCTTTCGTCCTAAAAAATGTTCCCTATTTCCTCTTGTCCTCAAGAGTAAATATTTATTGTTTCACGACTTTTTCCTTTTTAAGTTTTTCCAGAATGACAGGCAGCGGCGTCAATTTGCCCTCTGTCGGGCAGCCCAGCTCCTGGCTCTGTTTGCGGATGCGGGCGATGCGATGGGCAAAATCGGGATGTGAGGAGACAATCTCCGGTGTTTCCCGCCCTTTGCCATACGCCGCCGCGCGCAGATGCGTAAACAGCTCCACTGCGCCGCCGGTATGACCGTACAGTTTCGCCATCGCCGCCGTGGCCTCGCGATCGGCCCGGCCTTCCTGCTTACGCGAAAAGGAGAGTGTGCCCATCTGGCCCACACCGTTCAGAACCGGTCCAACGGGCTCAATGCCTGCCATGAGCAGCATGATTCCCAGCCCCCGCAGCACGCTTCTCGCCACATCACGGTTCTTCACATGGGCGATTTCGTGCGCCAGCAGCATCGTCAATTCATTTTCCGATTCCAGCCGTTTGAGAATCCCCCGGTAAACCACAATATGGCCCCCCGCCATGGCAAAAGCGTTCACGGTTGCGCCCTCATCGTAATGCACGGTGACATGCATACCTTCCGGAAGCTCCATGACCGCCGCCACCCGCTCTGCCAAACGACGCAGCTCCTGTTCCTGCTGTCCCTGCGCATCCTCCGGAAACATCCCGCGAGCGGCGCGTTCCTCCCAGGAGAAGGGCGTCCAGGGAACCAGCAGCGAGGCCAGCCAGCCAATGCCAATCAGACAACCCACAAAAATGCCGACCGCCATGCCGCCCTTCAGGAAAAAATCACGCAGCGGATGACGGTCGGGACTGTTGATGCCCTCGGGAATGGGCGGATTACTGTACTCCATACGACGAACCTTCAGGAAGGACGCGGGATGATAGCTGTGCCGTAGGCGATGACTTCCACGCAGCCGGCCTTTTTGGCCTGCTGCCCCATGACGTTGGCGGTGGAAAACTTGATGTTGCAGATGTAGCGTCCGTCCTCGCGCCGGGCCGTCTCCTTCATGCGCAGGATCGCCTCGCGGCGGGCGCGTTCCACCAGCGTTTCATAGACACTGATGCGCCCGCCCAGAAAGTTCATGAAGGCGGCCAGCGTCATCTTGAAGTAGTCCATGCCAATGACCGCGCTGCCGCAGACAAAGACGGTACGACACTCGCCCAGTCCTTCGGGAGGCTGCTTGCCGGGCACCAGCAAAATGTCGGCCAACTGCTTTTCACGTTCACGGATGGAGGCATAGTGGCATTTTTCGGCAATGCCGCCGCAAATAAAACCCATTACCAACAGAACGCCAAACAGTATCAGCGGAAAAAGATTGTCCATAGGGCCCGTCCTTGCCTGTTATGCGGTTTCCGGCAAATCCTCCAGCACCACGGCGGTGCCATAGGCGAAAACCTCCGCCGCCCCGGTGGCAACTGACGAGGTGGCCAGACGCACGTTTAGTACAGCGTTGGCGCCGACAGCCTTGGCTTCGGCCTGCATCCGTTCAAGAGCTTCGTCACGGGTTTCCTGCAAAAGTTCGGTGTAGCCCTTGAGCTCGCCGCCCACCATGTTCTTCAGGCTGGCCATAAGATCGCGGCCAAAATGCTTGGCCCGCACCGAACTGCCCTGCACCAGCCCCAGATGCTTCCGGATCACATAGCCGGGCACCGTCTCCATTGTAGATATCAAAAGTTCTGCCATATGCGCTCTTCTCTCCTTGCCGCTTACATCTCCACTTCAACGGCGGCCGCCGCGCGCAGAGCCTTTTCCTTCGCCTCCTCAATCGTCGATCCCAGCGCCAGCGCGACGCCCAGCCGCCGGTGCCCCGCGATTTCCGGCTTGCCGAACAAAAAGATCTGGGTATCCGGTTCACTCAAGGCCTTGTCAACATGATGAAAAACCATCTTGCGGGAAGTGCCGTCGGGACGAATAACCGCCGAAGCCGCCGGACCATACTGATGCAAAACCGGGATGGGCAGACCCAGAATCGCCCGCGCGTGCAGGGCGAATTCCGACAGATTCTGAGAAATGGCGGTAACCAGCCCGGTATCGTGCGGACGCGGCGAAACTTCGCTGAAGAAAACCTCGTCGCCCTTGACAAACAGTTCCACACCAAAAATTCCCCAGCCTTGCTGAGATCCCGCCAGTGCCGACGTCACCGCTCCGGCAATGCGGCGGGCCTCGGCAAGCGCCTGCGGCGTCATCGGCTGCGGCTGCCACGACATACGGTAATCGCCATCCTTCTGGTAATGGCCGATCGGCTCGCAGAAGGTCACGCCGCCTACATGCCGCACCGTCAATTGCGTAATCTCATAGTCGAAATCGATGAAGCCCTCGACGATGACCCGGCCGCCCCCCGCGCGTCCGCCTTCCTGCGCATAGTGCCAGGCCGTGTCCAGATCCGCTTCGGAACGAATCACGCTCTGCCCGTGTCCGGAAGAGCTCATGATCGGCTTCACCACGCAGGGGATGCCAATCTCGCGCACCGCCGCGTCAAACTCTTCACGGGTTCCGGCAAAGCGGTACGGCGAGGTTTTGATTCCGAGTTCTTCCGCCGCAAGCCGGCGAATTCCTTCGCGGTTCATGGTCAGCCGCGTAGCGCGGGCGGTCGGTACCACCCGATAGCCCTCGGCTTCCAGTTCCAGAAGTGTATCGGTGGCAATCGCTTCAATTTCCGGCACAATAAGCGCCGGGCGCTCCTTTTCCACCAGCGCACGCAAAGCCTTGCCATCCAGCATGGAAATCACATACGCGCGGTGCGCCACCTGCATGGCGGGCGCATTCGCATACCGATCCACCGCAATCACCTCCACGCCCAAACGCATGGCCTCCAGAGCGACTTCCCGCCCCAGTTCCCCCGAGCCCAACAGCATCAGCCGCGTACCGGTCTCCGACAGCGGAGTTCCAAAACTGACCATTGTCCACCCCTTTCAATTTGTGTTTTTGGGAAAAAAGGCGACGGGCGGCCCAAAATAATGCTCCGCCCGTGACCGAAAACATCATTGCCTGTCAATCGCGCTGGTTACCCAGCAAGCGCAGCAGATGCAGAAACAGATTGATGAAATCAAGATAAAGCGCCAAGGCTCCCATAATGGCGACTTTCCTAAAGGCGGCCTCGTCCGCATCCGCACCAATCTGTTCGCCCATCGCGCGGATCTTTTGGGTATCGTAGGCAGTCAGACCGACAAACACGATGATGCCCGCCAATGTAATCATCCAGTCAATCCGGGCACTGTGCATAAAAAAGTTGACCACCATCGCCAAAATGACGCCCCACAGGCCCATCATGCAAAACGAGCCCAGGCCGGTCAGATCGCGTTTGGTCATGGTACCGTAAAGGGCCATCGCGCCGAACATGCCGGCGGTGATAAAAAAGGTGCTGGCCACGGATGCTCCGGTATAGAGCAGCAGCACAAAAGACAGCGTCACGCCGTTCAGCGCGGAGTAGGCCAGAAAACAGCCGGTTGCGGCAGCGGCACTCAAGGTTTTGTAGCGGACCGAAAGCACCATCACCATCGCAAATTCCGCGATCAACAGCCCTATAAGCAGCATCGGGTTCTGCCCAATGGCCAAGGCCAGCGGCGAATGGGCCGTCAGCAGGGCGACCGCGCCGGTCAGACCCAAACCCGCCGTCATCCAGTTGAAGACCACCGGCATCAGCCTGGATGAAGTATCCTGAATCGCACCGGTTGTCTTCACGCCCATATCCTGTTTTTCCAAATCAATGCCCATGATTTTTTCTCCTTTTTCCTGAAAAACCTTTATGACGCGCCCAGGGAGAAGATGCCTCCGGAAGTCAAAGACTTCCGCGCCGCTTTGTCAAAAAAAACACCTAGCGCCAGATCAGCAGCGGCACAATCAGCGGCCGCTTTTCCAAGGCACGGCTGAAATGCCTCTGCAAACACCGCCGGACCGCATCTTTCAGCGAATCCTCATCGGCCAGCAGCTCTTCGGGAGCCTCCGCAAGAAGGCTCTGCACCGCGCTGGCCGCCGGCGCATAGTACTCCTCTTCTTCCTCCGGCACAAAGCCGCGGACAAGGAATTCCGGTGGCTCCAGCAACGCTCCGCTGGCCTCGTCAAGCGTAAGGCGCGCCACCACCAGGCCATGGCCGGCCAGGCGGCGCCGTTCCCGCAGCTGTTCCAGCCCGACGAGGTCAACCCCCAGGCCATCCACCAGAATCCGTCCGGAAGGCACCGGTTCCCCGAAAGACAGGTCCCGCCAGCTCACGGTAACCGGCTGGCCGTTTTCGGCAAGCGCCGTCTCCACACCAAGCTGCCGCGCCAATTCCGCATGGCGGGCCAAATGCCGGTATTCGCCATGAACAGGGATAAACCAGCGCGGCTGCACCAGCTCCAGTACCCTTTGCAGCTCGGCACGGCCGGCATGTCCGGAGACATGCACCGGGCTGACGCCCTGATAGTGTACCTGCGCCCCCCGCCGGTACAGATTGTTGATGTTCTGGTTGATAAGGCATTCATTGCCCGGAATCATCCGCGACGAAATGATGACCATGTCGCCCTCTTCCAGCTGCAACTGCTTATGTTCGCCACGCGCTATTCGGGTCAGCACGCTCTGCGGTTCTCCCTGGCTGCCAGTGGTGATGACGCAGACCTTGTCCCGCGGCAATTCACGCAGTTCCTTGAATCCGATGAGCATGGGATCGGGCAGGCGCAAAACGCCCAGCTCGCGGGCAACCCGGCAGACCAGCTGCATGCTGCGGCCGGTGATGAGAATCCGTCGATCGAGCGCCACCGCGCAGTCCACCGCCTGCTGAATCCGGTGGATGTTGGAAGAAAAGGTGGTCATCACCAGCCAGCCGCGGCACTGCGGAAAAAGTTCGGCAAAAGCCGCTCCAACTTCCCGCTCCGAGGGCGTCCAGCCATCGCATTCCACATTCGTGGAATCGGAGAGCAGAAGCAGGGTTCCCTCCCGCCCGAAAGCGGCCAAACGCTCTTCATCAACCCTGTGGCCATCCAGCGGTGAAGGATCCAGCTTGAAATCACCGGTATGCACCACCAGCCCGGCCGGTGTGCGAAGCGCCAGGCCGACACTGTCCACAATGGAGTGCGCCACCCGGAAAAATTCCACCTCAAAAGGCGGCAAAGATAGACGTTCCGCCGGATCCACCGTGTGCAGTGCCGGTTTGCACCGCATCTCACACTCTTCCAGACGGCATTTCAAAAGCCCCACCGTCAGCGGCAAACCAAATACCGGCGGATTGCCAAGCCGCTCCAGAAGCAGAGGCACCGCACCAATATGATCCTCATGTCCATGCGTCAGCACCAGCCCGACGATATCCGCCTCACGTCCTTCCAGAGCGGAAATATCGGGCACCGCATACTCCACACCGATCATATTCATGTCGGGAAACATCAGCCCGCAATCAACAATCAGTATCTTGCCCTCATACTCGAAGACCATCATGTTGAGGCCGATTTCCCCCAGTCCTCCCAGGGGAAGCACCCGCAGCACTGGAACGGCCGTCCGTTCTTTCAAGATATCCACCGTCATCCTCACCTGTCTGTCCCGGTCAATAAATAAAATGATGACAAGTGTACGGGAAACATGAGACAACTGCCAAACTTTTTCGCCGGTACCGAGTTTTTGCACTGTTGCCGGGAAAATGCTGTATACTTGGAGAGTCTCGTTGGCCTATGGATTGACCCTTACAAAGGAGCTGCTCTTATGTCGGTAAACAAGGTAATTCTCGTGGGAAGGCTGGGCAAGGATCCGGAGGTGCGCTACACCGCTTCGGGAGTCGCGGTGACCAACTTTTCGCTGGCGACCTCGGAATTCTACAAGGATCGAAACGGCGAACGGCAGGAACGTACCGAATGGCACAATATCGTGGTCTGGGATCGGTTGGCCGAAACATGCGCCAAGTATCTGAAAAAGGGCAAGCAGGTCTACATTGAAGGACGTCTGCAAACCCGCGAATACGACGATCGCGACGGCAACAAACGCAGAACCACGGAAATCGTCGCCACGCAGATGCAGATGCTGGGACGCGCCGGTGAGGAAAGCGGCGATATGCCCGCTTCTCCGGCGGCAGAGCTGCAACACGCTCCCAAAGCCAGAGGAGAAGAAACCTCGCTTCATGAACCGCCTTTCAATCCGGAAGACGACATTCCCTTCTGATTCCGTCAAAACCTTGCCGGGGAAGCGTTGACAATTGTGAAAGACGGGAGTATAAGGCAACAACGTTGGGGCGCGTAGCTTAGCTGGTAGAGCAGACGACTCTTAATCGCCAGGTCGCGGGTTCGAATCCCTCCGCGCCCACCATTGGTCATCAGGCCCGCTACTCAAAAAGTGGCGGGCCTTTTTGTATCCATACCATGAAAAAAATGAGGAGATCTTATGGGACTTAACGCCACCCCCTCAGCGAACCGCATCCATATCGGTTTTTTCGGCAAACGCAACGCGGGCAAATCAAGCGTCGTCAACGCGGTAACCGGGCAGGATCTGGCCATCGTTTCGGAAACCAAAGGCACCACCACCGACCCGGTGCTCAAGGCGATGGAACTCCTGCCGCTGGGTCCGGTGGTCATTATCGACACGCCGGGGCTGGACGATGAAGGCGATCTGGGCGCACTGCGGATCAAAAAGGCCTGGCAAATGCTGAACAGGACGGACGTCGCCGTACTGGTGGTAGACGCCACTCTCGGACGTGACCAGGAAGATAACGAACTGATCGCCCGTTTTGCGGAGAAAAATATTCCCTATGTTGTAGCACTCAACAAATGTGATCTGCTGGGCGGTGCAGCGCCTGCGCTGCGCGATGACGAAATGCTGATCAGTGCGCTTGAGCGTTTTCACATCACCGAACTGAAAGAGAAGATTGCGGCGCTTGCCGCCAGCGAAGAACCACGCCAGAAATTGGTCGCCGATCTGATCGATCCGCTGGATCTGGTGGTGCTGGTTGTTCCCATCGACAAGGCGGCGCCCAAGGGACGGCTCATCCTGCCGCAGCAGCAGGTCATCCGCGACATTCTGGATGCGGGAGCGATTGCGGTGATTTCGCAGGATCGCGAACTGCCGGAAACGCTTAAAAGTCTGGGGAAAACGCCGCGCATGGTCATCACCGACAGCCAGGCCTTCGAAAAGGTGGCGGCCTGCACTCCGCGCAACATTCCCCTCACCTCCTTTTCCATACTGTTTGCCCGCCGCAACGGCCTGCTGGATACCGCCGTCGCCGGTGCCCGCATGCTGGACCAGCTTGAAAATGGCGATCGCGTGCTCATTTCCGAGGGCTGTACCCATCACCGCCAATGCGAGGACATCGGTACCGTCAAACTGCCGCGCTGGATAAGAAACCACACCGGCAAAGAGCCCAGCTTCGAGTTCACCTCCGGCGGCGAATTCCCGGAAAACCTGCAGCAATACAAACTGATAGTCCACTGCGGGGGCTGCATGCTGAATCCCAGGGAAATGGCCAGCCGAAGGAAACGCGCCGAAGAACAGGGCGTTCCCATGACCAACTACGGAATTCTCATCGCCTTCATGAAGGGAATTCTGGAGCGCAGCCTGGAAGTCTTTGACCTGTAAAAAGGAGGGTGTCAGGCGATCCCCTGACGGATGGCTTCTCGCGCCAGCTGATCGCAGCGTTCGTTTTCCGGATGGCCGGCATGCCCGCGCACCCAGTGCCATTCCACCGTATGGCGCTGGCAGAGCTCATCCAGCCGCTCCCACAGATCGCGGTTCAGCACTTCTTCCTTGCGCGAATTGCGCCAGTTGTGCGCCTTCCAGCC
>JAFZPK010000028.1 GCA_017552515.1 Deltaproteobacteria bacterium
CACCCTGAGCGAATACGCCATCGGCCAGCACGATTTTGACGGGGACGGCGCCGATGAAGTTGTTTTCGCTGTGCGCACCACCGACGAGAAGGACGGCAACGCCTTCGCCGTGTACGTTTACCGCATCCGCGACGGCAAACACTGGCTGGTCTGCAACGAAAATGTACTGGGCGATCCTATTATTGAGGTTAGCGGCAGAAAAATCCGGGTGAACCGGAACCTGCACGGTTTGTACTACGAATGGACTTTTGAGAACGAAGGTTTCAAGGATACCGGCAGTTACTGAAGAAAAGCCCCGGCGGACAAAAAGCCTGGGCTTTTCACGCTTTTTGAATTGGTGAATATGATAAAAGAAATCCTTTTGGTTGGAGCTGGCAGTTTTCTTGGCGGCGTTGCCCGCTACCTGATCGCGTTGGCAATGAAGGGAATACACACGGTTCTTCCCTGGGCAACCCTAACGGCCAATATCGCGGGCTGTTTTCTGATCGGCGTATTTTGGGCACTGTTCTGCCGGGGCTTCAGCAATTCATCAATGCATCTTTTCCTGGCCGTTGGTTTCTGCGGAGGCTTCACAACCTTTTCGACCTTCTCGAGAGAGAGCGTCCTCCTGCTGCAGTCGGGCAACTATACGGCTTCCATTCTTTATGTTGTGGGAAGTGCCGTCTTTGGAATCTTTGCCGTCATGGCAGGGTTTGTCCTGGCCAAATAAATTCCGGAAGTGATGGTTTATTCCGTTTCGGAAGTACCGTGCCGTGTACTTTAGGGTTGAGGCCATTCGGAGAGCCTGCCCGCGCCGCGATTATGGCGGGAGCGCGGCGGATTGCGCAGGCATCCGGATTTTCCGGCGGACATGAGGCATGACGGAGCTTTTGGGGCCAAGTGGCTACGCATGTTTTTTCTTGAGCAGGTCTTGATTTTCTCGTGGCGGGGGAGTAAAAATTTTCCCATTTCTCCGGAATGAACATTCCTTCTATGGTCTTGATGTAAAAGGCGTTTTTATGAATCAGAACAAAGATCGGCGCACCGCCATTCTGGAGGCGGCACTGGGCCTGATAGCCGAACGGGGCTTTCATGGAACGCCCGCCGCTTTGATTGCGGAGCGGGCAGGGGTCGGCGTCGGGACGATCTACCGTTATTTCAGGGACAAGGATGAGCTGATCCACGCGGTGTTCCAGGATGTGGAGAAGCGCCAGATTGAAATTATTACCCGCAACTACGACGAGGAGCGGCCGTTTCGTGAACGTTTCGTCCATCTCTGCCGCAACATTTATCATTGCCTGATGGAAAAGCCCCTGGAATTCCGGTTTTTGGAACAGTACTTCGATTCGCCCTATGGTGTGGAACAACGCCGCAGGCTGGACAACCTGAGCAGGCCTTTTGGCCGCCTGTTCTTTGCCGGCAAGGAGCAGCAGGTTATCAAGGATGTACCGGACAAAATGCTCTACAGCCTGGTTTTCGGTCCCATCGCCTTCTCCATCAAGGAGCATAACGCCGGTTTTCTCCAGCTGGATGCGGAACGAATCGACCTGTTTATCGGAGCCCTGTGGGATGCTATCAGGCGCTAGGAGCGCTTTGAAAAATATTTATGGGCCGCAAGGTCCTGGCGGAAAAGATGAAAGGGAAAGGATGGATTATGCACAACGCATATAAGGGGTATGGATGCGCAGGAAAAATACTGATGGCGGGAATTCTGCTGAGTCTAACGCTTACAACTGGCTGTAAGAAAGAGCAGAAGGCGGCCGGTGGAGCGGCGGCCGTCCAGATGACGCCGGTGGTGTCGGTGTTTACTGTAACGACCAGCCCCATCACGTTGAACACGGAACTGCCAGGGCGCACTTCCGCCTACCGGATAGCCGAAATCCGGCCGCAGGTGGGCGGCATCATCCAGAAACGGCTCTTCCGGGAAGGTTCGGATGTCAAGGCGGGAGCGGTGCTGTATCAGATCGATCCGGATTCCTTCCAGGCGGCCTATGACAACGCGGTGGCCGCTCTGGGGCAGGCCGAGGCCAATCTTCCTGCGGCCCGTCTGCGTGCTGCCCGCTACAGGAAGCTGCTGCAGAAGAAGGCGGTCAGCCAGCAGGAGCTGGATGACGCCGAAGCAGAACAGCGGCGGCTGGAGGCCCTGGTGCGCCACGGCCAGGCGGCGGTGAAGAGCGCCCGCATCAATCTGAACTATACCCGCATTACCGCGCCGATCTCCGGCCGGATAGGGCGTTCCAGCGTCACCGACGGCGCGCTGGTGAGCGCCTATCAGGCCCAGGCGCTGACCTCCATCCAGCAGCTC
The DNA here is from genome assembly GCA_017552515.1 of Deltaproteobacteria bacterium. GTDB lineage: Bacteria > Desulfobacterota > Desulfuromonadia > Desulfuromonadales > JAAYDE01 > RGIG7977. The sequence goes on from JAFZPK010000028.1 coordinate 2,285, forward strand.
GATCCCATCTATGTCGATGTCACCCAGTCCACGGCGGAGCTGTTGCGGCTCAAACGCAAGCTGGAAAGTGGCAATCTTCGTTCCAGTGGTGAGCGCAAAGTCCGGGTTCTGCTGGAAGACGGCAGTCTCTACCGGCATGCGGGCGTACTGCAATTCAAGGACGTGACAGTGGATTCCACCACCGGCGCGGTCGTGCTGCGGGTGGTTGTGCCCAATCCGGAAGGCGATCTGCTGCCCGGCATGTTTGTGCGCGCGCAGGTCTATGAAGGCGACAATGCCGCGGCGATCCTTGTGCCGCAGCAGGCGGTGACCCGCGATCCCAAGGGGAATCCGGAAGCGCTGATTGTGGGCGCCGACAACAAGCTGGAGCGGCGTTCGCTGGTGCTGGAACGGGCGGTGGACGACAAGTGGCTGGTGAGCAAGGGCCTGCAGGCCGGAGAGGTCATGGTGATTGAGGGATTCCAGCGGGTGCGCGCCGGCATGACCGTCAAGCCCGTTCCCTACGTTGAACCCGCAGCGCCCAAAACGCCTGCCGGGGGAGGCGCGTAATGCTGTCGCTCTTTTTTCTGAAACGTCCGGTTTTCGCGTGGGTCATCGCGCTGCTGATCATGCTGGTCGGTGGGCTGGCCATCCATATTTTGCCGATCTCCCAGTATCCTCCGGTCGCGCCGCCCTCCATCTACATCCGCGCCAACTACCGCGGCGCTTCGGCGGAAACCACGGAAAACAGCGTCACCCAGATCATCGAGCAGAAAATGACCGGTCTGGATGACATGATCTACATTACCGCCGAGAGTGACTCTGCGGGAGCCGCGCGGCTGGAACTGACGTTCGCTCCGGGAACGGATCCCGATCTGGCCTGGTCCAAGGTCCAGAACAAGCTGCAGCTGGCCATGGCCAGTCTGCCGGAATCGGTGCAGCAGCAGGGCGTGACCGTCGGCAAGTCGACCCGCAACTACCTGATGGTGATCGACCTGATCTCCGAGGATGGCCGTCTGGACGGCAAGGATCTGCGCGACTACGCCCAGTCCAATCTGGAAAAGGTGCTGGCGCGGGTGCCCGGCGTCGGCGAGGTGGAGATCTTCGGCTCGCAGTACGCCATGCGGGTCTGGCTGAATCCGGTACGGCTTACGGACTACGCTCTCACCATTGAGGACGTTATCGCCGCGCTCAAGGCCTACAACGTGGAGATCTCCGCCGGGCAGTTCGGCAGTATTCCCGCGGTGAAGGGGCAGCGGCTGAACACCTCGATCATCGTGCAGAACCTGCTCAAGACTCCCGAAGAGTTCGGCAACATCCCCCTGCGCATCAATCCCGATGGTTCGGTGGTGCGCATCCAGGACGTGGGCCGGGTTGAACTGGGTACGGAATCCTACGAGATAGAGGGCTATTACAACAGCCAGCCTTCGGCTGGCATTGCCATCCGTCAGGCCGCCGGGGCCAACGCACTCGATACCGCCAATGCGGTCAAGGCAAAAATGGTGGAGATGAGCCGTTATTTCCCCGATGGCGTGAAAACGGTCTACCCCTACGAAACCACGCCTTTTATCGAGGTTTCCATCCACGAAGTGGTGAAGACCCTGTTTGAGGCGGTCCTGCTGGTTTTCATCATCATGTGGCTGTTCCTGGGGAGCTTCCGCGCCACGCTCATCCCGACCATTGCCGTGCCGGTGGTCTTGCTGGGGACCTTCGCGGTTATCCTGGCCTTCGGGTTTTCCATCAACATGCTGACGATGTTCGCGATGGTCCTGGCCATCGGCCTGCTGGTGGATGACGCCATCGTCGTGGTGGAAAACGTGGAGCGTGTCATGGAGGAGGAGGGCCTGCCGCCCTACGAGGCGACGGCCAAGTCGATGAAAGAGATTACCAGCGCCTTGATCGGCATCGGCCTGGTGCTGTCGGCGGTGTTCGGGCCGATGGCCTTCTTTGGAGGATCCACCGGCGTCATCTACCGCCAGTTTTCCGTCACGATCATTTCGTCGATGCTTCTGTCGGTGCTGGTGGCCCTGATTCTGACCCCGGTGCTGTGTGCCACCTTCCTCAAGCCGGTGAATTCGAAAGATGGAAAGGGTGCCGGGCGCAGGTCCCTGCTGCAGCCCTTCTTTGACTGGTTCAACCGGGTTTTCTCCGGGCTGCGCACCCGCTACGTCAACGCTGTCCGCTTTTCCTTCTCCCACAAGTTCCTCTACTTTCTCGTCTACGTCGTGATCATTGGCCTGGTGGGCCTGCTCTTCATGCGGCTGCCGACCGCCTATCTCCCCGACGAGGACCAGGGCGTCATGCTTATCCAGCTCATGCTGCCGGCCGGTTCCACCCTGGAGCAGACCAAGGAGGTGGCACACCGGGTGGAAGAGCATTTCAGGACGAATGAAAAGGATACGGTGGAGTCGGTGATGTCCATTATAGGCATCGGTTTTTCTGGACGCGCCCAGAGCAACGGCATCATGTTCGTCAAGCTGAAGAAGTGGGAACAGCGCACCAAAGCCGAACACCGGGTCAAGGCGATTGCCGGGCGGGCGATGCGGGCCTTTATGCAGTACCGCGACGCGCTGGTCTTTGCCTTTCAGCCGCCGCCGATCACGGAGCTGGGCAATGCGACCGGTTTCGACGCCGAGCTGCTGGATCGGGCGGGACAGGGCCATCACAAGCTGATGGAGGCGCGTAACGCCCTGCTGATGGCGGCGCGTCAGGATCCGCGCCTGAGGTCGGTGCGCCACAATGGCATGGACGACGTGACAGAATGCCATATCGACGTGGACTGGGAGCGGGCGGGCGCCCTGGGCATCCCCATCAACTCCATCCACAACGTCATTTCGGCCAGTTTCGGCGGAGCCTATGTCAATGACTTCATTCAGGCCGGGCGCGTCAAGAAGGTGATGGTGCAGATGGATACGCCCTACCGGATGCTGCCTTCCGACCTGGAGAAGCTGCGGGTGCGCAACAGCAAGGGAAAGATGGTGCCGTTTTCGTCTTTTGCCAGCTTCCGATGGGGGACCGGCGCACCGCGTCTTGAGCGTTTCAACGGTTTCCCTGCCGTCAATATCCAGGGGGAGCCGGCTCCCGGCTACAGCTCCGGCGACGCCATGGCGGCGATTGAGGAGATTGTGGAGACCAAACTGCCCAAGGGCTTCGGTCTGGAGTGGAACGGTTCTTCCTATCAGGAGCGGATGTCCAGTTCGCAGACCTATCTGCTCTACGGATTTTCCATCATCGTTATTTTCCTGTGCGTGGCGGCGCTGTATGAAAGCTGGGCAATCCCGGTGGCCAACCTGCTGATGCTGCCCCTGGGCGTCTTCGGCGCGGCATTGGCAACCTATCTGCGCGGCATGCACAACGACGTCTACTTCCAGATAGGCTTCCTGACCACGCTGGGCCTGACGACCAAGAACGCGATCCTCATCATCCAGTTCGCCCGCGAAAGAATGGCGAATGGCGAAGGGCTGATTGTGGCGACGCTGGGAGCGGCCGGAGTGCGGCTGCGGCCGGTCATCATGACTTCGCTGGCCTTTTTCTTCGGCGTGCTGCCGCTGGCTCTGGCGAAGTCCGCCGGAGCGGGCGCGATGAGCGCCATTGGCACCGCGGTTGCGGGAGGCATGCTGTCGGCGACGTTTATCGACCTCTTCTATATCCCGCTGCTGTTTGTCGTGATATCGAAGCTGTTCAAGGTGGAAGAGCACAACCAGCAGCTGGCCATGAAGGCGAAATTTGGCGATTAAAACCGTAAGAGAGAAGAAAATAAGGTTTTTTCTTGCGTGGTTTCTCCGTTTTGTTTCATTCTTCCCCGGGGAGGAAGAGCCTTCCATGGGAGGGTGAACGTTTTGTGACGAGGTAACGAGTATGACAGGCATTGCAGGAAAGACAGGACTGGTGGGCGCGGCGCTGCTGGGCGTTGCGCTGCTGGCCGGGTGCTCCATGGCGCCCAAATATGAGCGGCCGGATGCGCCGGTGGAGGCGGGATTTCCTCAGGGGGAGGCGTATCGCAAGGATGTTCCCGGCGCTCCGCGGGTGGAAGATCTGACCTGGAGACAGTTTTTCGGCGACAGGAAGCTGACGAAAGTGATTTCGCTGGCGCTGGAAAACAACCGCGATCTGCGCATGGCGGTACTGAATGTGGAACAGGCACAGGCAGTATACGGTATCCAGCGCAGCGAAATGCTGCCGGTGGTGGACGCCAATGCCGGCGGTTCCCGCCAGCGCATACCTGCGGATCTGAGCTCTTCCGGCCGGCGTCAGATTGCCGAAAGCTACAGTGTCAACCTGGGCCTGCTTGCCTGGGAGGCTGATTTCTTCGGACGGCTTGCCAGCCTGAAGGATGAGGCACTGGAAGAGTATCTGGCCAGCGAAGAAGGGCGGCGTGCCGTACAGATTTCCCTTGTTTCCGGCGTGGCCAAGGTCTGGCTGACGCTGGCGGCGGACAGGGAAAATCTTAATCTGGCCCGTTCCACCCTGCGGGCCCAGCAGGCCACCTATGACATGATCCGGCAGCGTTACGATGTTGGTCTGGCATCGGAGCTGGATCTGCGGCAGGTGCAGACCCAGGTGGATACGGCGCGGGTGAACGAGGCGCTCTATATGCGGCTGGCGGCGCAGGACAAAAACGCACTTGACCTGCTGGCGGGTGTAACGGTGGGCGAGGAGCTGCTGCCCGCCGATCTGAGCGCGGTCAGGCCGCCGCGGGAAGTGGCGGCGGGGCTTTCCTCCGAGGTGCTGTTCAACCGCCCCGACATCTTGCGCGCGGAACATCAGCTCAAGGCCGCCAATGCCTACATCGGCGTGGCCCGGGCGGCGTTTTTCCCACGGATCTCGCTGACTGCCACGGTCGGCCTTGCAAGCGCGGAACTTTCTGATCTCTTCAAGCATGGCCACGGTACGTGGAATTTCTCGCCGCAGGCGGGCCTGCCCGTTTTGGATCCCCGCACCTGGTACGCCCTGAAGGCCAGTGAGGCGCAGCAGAAAATCGCGCTGACCCACTATGAGAAGACCATACAGGAAGCGTTCAGGGAAGTGGCGGACGCGCTGGCACTCCGCGGCACGGTGGACGCGCAGCTGGAGGCGCAGGAATCGCTGGTGAAAGCCTCCGACCGCACCTACACACTTTCGGAGCTTCGCTACACCATGGGAGTGGACAGTTATTTGGGAGTGCTGGATGCCCAACGCTCCCTCTATGCGGCCCAGCAGGGCCTGGTCTCGGTGCGTTTGGCCAAGCTGCTCGGCCAGGTGCAGCTCTATTCGGCGCTGGGCGGCGGCTGCGATCTCTGAAGCCGTTTGTCTGAAGGAAGGAAAATGATTGTTTTTTGCAGGGAAAGGAAAGGCTGAAAATCATGGCAATGGGGAAGAAAACCATAGTGGCGCTGCTGGCGCTGGCCGCCGCCGGATTTGCCGGCTGGAAGTTTTACCAGCAAAAGCACAGCGATACCGGCAACATCGCTTCGGGCAACGGCCGGATTGAGGCCACGGAAATCGACGTGGCCGCCAAGCGGGCGGGACGTATTAAAAGCCTCCTGGTGGATGAGGGCGACTTTATCCGGGCCGGTCAGGTGGTAGGGTACATGGATACGGACGAGCAGGAAGCGCATCTGCGTGAACTGGAAGCGCAGCTTGAACAGGCGCGCAACAATGTGATTATTGCCCGTAGTCGCCTGGCCCAGCGTGAGAGTGAAAAAGCGGCCAATGTCGCCGTGGTCTGTCAGCGGCAGGCAGAACTGGGTACCTATCGCAAGCGTTTGCAGCGTACCACGGTTCTTGCCAGGAAGGGCGCGGCTCCCCAGCAGGAAGCGGATGATGACGCAGCCCGGGTTTTAAGTTACGAGGCGGCGGTGCGTGCCGCCGAGGCGCAGGTCAAGGCCTCCGAGGCATCCATTGCCACCGCCCGTTCCGAGGTTGTCGGAGCCGAGTCGAATGTCACCGCGGCCAAGGCGGCGGTGGAACGGGTCCGTGCCGATCTGAAGGATGCGGAACTCACATCGCCCCGGGAGGGCCGGGTGCAGTATCTGGTGGCGCATGAGGGCGAGGTGGTCAGCGCCGGCGGCCGGGTACTCAACATGGTCGATCTGAGCGATGTCTACATGACGTTCTTCCTGCCGACGCTGGCTGCCGGACGACTGGCCATCGGAGGGGAGGCGCGCATTGTGCTGGACGCGGCCAAGCAGTACGTGATTCCGGCCAATATCTCCTATGTGGCCGATGTTGCCCAGTTCACGCCCAAAACCGTGGAAACCGCGGAGGAACGTGAAAAACTCATGTTTCGCATCAAGGCAAAAATTCCTGCGGATCTGCTGAAGGCCAATCTGGTGCGGGTCAAAACC
>JAFZPK010000029.1 GCA_017552515.1 Deltaproteobacteria bacterium
GACAACAACGCCACATCACGGGTAGCTCCGGAAGTGACGGAAGCCATGCTGCCGTTCTTCAACGATCTGTATGGCAACCCCTCCAGCATGCACACCTTTGGCGGACAGGTGGCGCGTTACGTACGGACGGCCCGGGAACAGGTAGCCCAACTGTTCAACGTTGAACCGGAAGAGATTATTTTTACCAGCTGCGGCACCGAAAGCGACAACGCGGCCATCATGGGCACGCTGCGCTCCTACCCGCACAAGAAGCACTTCATCACCACCCGGGTGGAGCATCCGGCCATTCTCAACGTCGCCCGTTTCCTGCGCGATCACGGCTACCGCGTTACGGAGCTGTCCGTGGATCACGAGGGACTGCTCAACCTGGACGAGCTGCGCAATGCTCTGGATGACGATACCGCGCTGGTCAGCATCATGACCGCCAACAACGAAACCGGCGTGCTTTTCCCCATCGAAGAGATTGCCCAGATCGTGAAGGAACGCGGCATACCGTTTCATACCGACGCGGTGCAGGCGGCAGGCAAGATTCCGATGGATCTGAAAAAAATGCAGGTGGACATGCTGTCGCTCTCCGGCCACAAGCTGCACGCGCCCAAAGGCATTGGCGTGCTCTATCTGCGGCGCGGCACCCGCTTCGTGCCTTTCATGATGGGGGGCCACCAGGAGTCCGGAATGCGCGGCGGCACGGAGAACGTGCCCTACATCGTCGGGATGGGCAAAGCAGCGGAACTGGCCATGAAGCACATGGACGAGGAGAATACCCGGGTGCGCGCCATGCGCGACCGGCTGGAGCGGGAACTGCTGAAACGCATTCCCAACTGCCGCCGCAACGGTTCGGAGCAGCATCGTACTCCCAATACCAGCAACATCAGCTTCGAGTACATCGAAGGTGAATCCATCCTGCTGTTGCTCAATGCCGAGGGAATTTGCGCGTCGTCCGGCTCCGCTTGTACCTCCGGCTCCCTGGAACCGTCGCACGTGCTGCGTGCCATGGGAACCCCCTTTACCGCGGCGCACGGCTCGGTACGTTTCAGTTTCAGCGTCTACAACACCGACGACGAGGTCGATCAGGTTATCGAAAAGATGCCGTCTATCATCCAGAAGATCCGTGACATTTCACCTTTCTGGCACGATTTCAAAATGGGACGCACCATATCCCCGCTTTTGACCGGTGAAGACGCGCAGCACCATCACGATCATTAACCACCCTGGCCCTGGCCTTCTCGGAGAGAAAGTCAGGGCCAACGCTTTCCAAAGGAAGGATATCTATGGCTAGAAGAGGATGGGATATACCGGATTATGATCCGGGGCCTAAAGGATTTTTTGCCAACCAGGGCGACGGCAACTTCGGCGCAGACAAAATTATCATCAAACCGATAGGTTTTGTGAACAGCCCCTTTCAGGATTCCCGGCATGTGCCGATCCAGCCGATAGGGATGAACGATACCGAGGGCAGCATCGACATCCTTTCGGAATACGCCGAAGGATTGGAGGGACTGGAAGAGTTTTCCTATATCTACGTGGTCTACCACCTGCATCGCCGGCCCCAGCGTGTCAGCCTGCGGATCAAGCCCTTCATGGCGCCCAAAGAGGTGGGCATCTTCGCCACCCGTTCCATGGAACGGCCCAATCCGCTGGGCGTAAGCGTCCTGCAGCTGGTCGCCATTGAAGGCAACACGCTGAAAGTACGCGGCATGGATATCCTGGACGGCTCGGCAGTGGTGGATATACGCGCCTACAGCCCCAACTTCGACCGGGTACCGGACTGAAAAAACTCTTTTCCACCCGGGAAGAAAAGCGACAGACGCCGTGTGGTTGAAAAAAGTTCCCTCTTGAAGGGCAGCATTGACGCCCGGGGACTTTATCGGCTAGGATAGCTTGCTCATTGCAAAAAACGAAACTTATTCCAGGGAAAGGAGAGGTATCATGGGAAAAGGCGATCAGAGAACCCGCCGCGGTAAGATCTGCCGGGGTACATCCGGCAAAACCCGCCCGAAAAAAGTGAAAAAAGCGGAAAACCCATCCGAGGAAACCGCTTAATGAAACCGCATAAAAGGGGAGCGCTTTGCTTCCCTTTTTTGTTTTCACCCACAAAAATTAAAAAAAGCTGAAGGAAATCGGCGCCCATGGCTTCCACCTACCTTATTGACGGCTCGTCCTACATCTACCGGGCTTTTTATGCGCTGCCGCCGCTGAACGCTTCCGATGGAACTCCCACCAATGCCGTTTACGGCTTTATCACCATGCTGCTCAAGATCATCCGGGAAAAACGGCCGGAACGGCTGGCCGTGGTCTTTGATGCGCACGGTCCCTGCTTTCGCCGCGAGCTCTATCCGGACTACAAGGCGACGCGGCCGCCAATGCCGGAGGATCTGCGCCCGCAGATTCCCTTTATCAAAGAGGCCGTTGCCGCCTTCAATCTGACCGCGCTGGAACAGACGGGCTTCGAAGCCGACGATATCATCGCCACCCTGGTACGCAAGCTTCCGGAAGATGACATCACCATCGTCAGTACCGACAAGGATCTGATGCAGCTCGTCGCGTCGAATGTACGCATGCTCGACACCATGAAGGACAAAACTTTCGGTCCGCAGGAAGTGGCGGAACGTTTCGGTCCCAGCGTGGTGGATGTACTGGCGCTGGCGGGCGACACCGCCGACAACGTGCCCGGCGTGCCCGGCATCGGCGAAAAAACCGCCAAAGCCTTAATTACCCAATTTGGTTCACTGGAAGCCCTGCTGGAACACATCGATCAGGTGGCGGGGGCCAAACGCCGCGAAAATCTCGAACAGTACGCCCGGCAGGCGCAACTTTCAAAAACACTGGTCACACTGAAGAACGATCTGGAACTCGCGGTCAGTCCCGAAGATCTGCGTCTGAAGCCGCCCAACTTCGAGGCCCTTGTCGAGCTCTGCCGCCGTCTGGACTTTCAACGATTGCTGGCGGACTTTTCCCGGGAAACATCGGAGGAAAAGACGGCCGTAACGCCACAACAGCCATTGACTTGTCACATTGTGCTACATGAAGACGAGCTCGAAGCGCTTGTGCGGCGTCTCAAATCGGCGGGTGTCTTTTGCCTTTGCACTGCCGCTTCCGGCGAAAATCCCGCGCGCGCGCGGCTTGTCGGTCTGGCGCTCTCCGTTCAGGGCGAATGCTTTTACATCCCTTTGCGCCATCACTGCCTTGGGGCTCCGGTTCAGCTTGCTCCCACAAAAGCTCTGGTCTTGCTGCGGCCCGTTCTTGAAGATCCTGCAGTCGCCAAGTACGGCCATAACCTCAAAAACGATGTGCTGGTCCTGCTGAACGAGGGCTGCGCACCGGAAGGATTCACGAGCGACGTCATGCTGGACTCCTATATCGCGGATGCCGGCGCCCGTTCGCATACCCTGGAACGCTTGTCCCAGGACCTGCTGGGCATCCCAATCCCCGCATCGGAAGAAATTATGGGGAAACATGGCTCATGGGATGACACTTCGGTGGAAAGCGCCGCGGATTTCATGGCGCAGCGCCTGAACGCCATTGAGAAGGTGAACGAACGGCTCCACAACCAGGTACAGCAACAAGGTCTGCAAACGCTTGTCCAGGAGGTGGAACTGCCGCTTACGCAGACACTTGCGAAAATGGAACGCTGCGGCATCCGTCTGGACAGCGCCCGGCTTGCGGCCTTCAGCGGCAATCTGGCGGAGCGTATTGACCGGCTGGAGGAACAGATTTACACGCTTGCCGGCATACGATTCAACCTTGCCTCCCCCAAGCAGCTGGGAGAAGTGCTGTTCGGCAAGATGCAGCTGCCGCACGGGAAAAAGACCAAGACCGGCTGGTCCACCGATGTGGAGACACTGACCAGCCTGGCGCAGCAGCACGAAATCGGCGGCCTGCTCCTGGAGCACCGCTCCATCACCAAGCTGAAAAGCACCTACGCCGACGCCCTGCCCCGCCTGATCCACCCGGAAACCGGCCGGATCCATACCTCGTTCAACCAGTGCGTCACCGTGACCGGACGGCTCTCCTCCAGCAATCCCAACCTGCAAAACATCCCGGTGCGCACCGCCGAAGGCCGGCAAATCCGGGAAGCTTTCATCCCGGAAGACGGCTGGCTCCTGCTCTCGGCGGACTACTCCCAGGTGGAACTGAGGGTACTCGCGCATATCGCCAAAGAGGAAAATCTGGCAGCCAGTTTCCTTGCCGGAGAAGACATCCACCGCCGCACCGCAAGCGAAATTTTCGGCATCGCCCTGGAACAGGTCTCTTCCGAACAGCGCCGCAAGGCCAAGGCAATCAACTTCGGCATTGTTTACGGCATGGGAGCCTTTGGCCTCAGCCGCCAGACCGGTGTCAGCGTCAAGGAGGCGGAAGAGTACATCAGGTTCTACTTCGAGCGTTATCCACGCATCCGTGTTTTCATGGACGAACAGATCGCCTGCGCGCGGGAAAAGCGCTTCGTCACCACGCTCAAGGGCCGGCGCTGCCCGGTTCCCGATATCGGCAGCAAAAATTCCCAGACACGCGGCAATGCCGAACGCAATGCCATCAACTACCCCATTCAGGGCAGCGCTGCAGATATCATCAAGATCGCCATGCTGCGGGTGGAAGAGCGCCTGCAAAAGGAAAAGCTCCGGGCGCGCATGCTGTTGCAGGTCCACGATGAACTGCTGTTCGAAACGCCCCCCGAAGAGATGGAACAACTGCAAAAGGTGGTCACCGAAGAGATGGAGCAGGCGGTA
>JAFZPK010000030.1 GCA_017552515.1 Deltaproteobacteria bacterium
CCAGGCCCTGCTTTCCGCAGGAGCGGATCCGAAGGCACAGCGTTCGAACGGCGACACGGCACTGATGCTGGCCTCGGAACACAACCCCCACAGCGGAACGGTCCGGGCACTTCTGGCCGCAGGCTCCGAAGTGGACGCCCGTAACGATGAAGGAAGAACCCCCCTCATGCGGGCGGCGGCGTACAACAATCTTGACGTGGTACACATGCTTCTGGATGCCGGAGCGGACAAAAGCCTGGAGGACAACGACGGTCACAACGCCCTGTGGCACGCGCAGGAGAGCGTCCGCGCCGGTTACCGTTCCGAGGGCCGGGAGGAAGGGCCGAAGATTGTGCATCTGCTGCAAAACAGCGCACAACGTTGAAAAACCTCATATTCTTTTCCGATTTTGTAAAAATCGGGCGAATTCAACCCATTTTCAAGGAGGAAAAGGAAACTATGCAGTCTCAGCATGTCCTGAATCGTGCCAGGTCCCGTTCTTTCCGCCACGTCCTGGCACTGTCCGCCGCGTTTCTCTGTCTGTCCGCCCCATCGGCGATCGCCGAGGAATCGAACGTGATTTCCAATCCGTCCGTGCCGGTTCTTGTGGAGGTGCGGCACGCTCCTCCGGTTGAAGGCAGAACTCCCGTCACACTGGAGGCCAAAGTGCCCCTTACCTTGACCTTCAGGACGCTGGAGGAAAGCGATGAGGGTTTCAGGCCGGGCAAGGTCACGGCAATCCACCGGCTGGATACGGGCGAGACTTACACCTTTATCCACTATCAGCCCTTGGACATACCGGTACAGGCCGTCTGCGCACAACCAAAGTTGGGGCCGGAACGGTGCTGGCGGCCCCAGGATGACGAAAGCGACGACGGTGGCCGTTTCATTATGGCCCCGGGCTTTGTCCTCAAAAACTGAATTGTGACCGATTCTGTGCAATCGGAACTTTTCTTTACCCTCTTTCAAGGAGGAAAGCCATGCGGTTCCAGGGTTTGAGCCCCCGTTCACGGTTCCATTCCGGCCCGCTGCGGCCAACCGGAAAGCCCGGATGCCTTCTCCTCGCCCTGATGGCGCTGTGGATGATCGCGGCACCGCGTCCCGCCCTGGTCCTTCCCCTGGAAAGCCTGGGCATCGGTTCGTCTGCGGTATTGGATACCGCCGGGGTCCTCAAGGAGGAGGAGTGCCAGGCACTGGAACAGCGCCTGCGTGACCTGCATCAACGCCAGCTGATGCAGGCGGCGGTCGTCACCGTTGACAGCACCGACGGCATCCCCATCTTCGACTACGGCATGAAGATCGCCGAAAAGTGGCAACTGGGCGAAGCGGACAGGGACAACGGCCTGCTGATACTAATAGCTGTGAAAGACCGCAAATTCCATACATTCACCGGTCGCGGCCTGGAAGGCGTGCTCACCGATGTTTCGCTGACCCGCATCCAGCGTGACGCTTTTCCGCCCAACTTCCGCAACGGCAACTACGCGCGCGGCATCGACCAGGCCCTGGACGGCATGGAGAAACGCCTGACCGCCGACGAACAGAGCCTGAAAAAGCTGCTGGCCGAAGACAGGAAGGAGATCGAAGGCGGACTGCTTGAGAACATCCTCACCTACGGCCTTGTCACACTGTGTCTTATCGGATGCCTGGCGCTGTGTCTGGGATTGCCCGTCTGGGCCATTGAATCCTCCTGCGGCATCCGGCGCTCCATCACTGCCCCCATTGTCGGGCTCATTCTCTCGGGTATCGCGCTCGGCCTGGACCTGGGACCGGTTGCCGCCGCGATTGCGGGCGTAGCGGGATTTGTCCTGTACATCCCCTTTGCGTGGTGGCTCACCCGTATCGACAAGGCATCGCCCTCGTCAGGCGGATCGCGAGGATCGTCAGGTTTCCGTTCCGGAGGATCAAGCAGATCCTCCGGCGGCTCAAGCCGCAGTTCAAGATCCTATTCCGGCGGCTACCGTGGTGGAGGCGGACGCTTCGGCGGAGGCGGTTCCGGCGGTGGCTGGTAGAAAACCCAAAAAACTCGGAAGGAGATCTCCATGAAGCACGCAAAAATATCATCCATATTCCCGGTTCCGGCGCTGTTCGTCCTGCTTGCCCTGCTCGTTTTGCCGTTCCCCGCCCCGGCACTGACCGGAAGCGGCAGCGGCGGCGAAAGCAAGTGCATCCGTTTCAAGGGGGGACAAGCGGTCAAAAGCGGCGCCTGCGTGTGGAGCATTGGCATCACCAATGAATTCGATGTCAGTTTCCCGGAAGAAAGCGATGAGCAGGGCATGGCCTATACCTGTTCCCCCTCCCGCGCCGACCTTCCCGACAAGGATGCCGACAAACTCCCGGACTGCGTGCCCCAGGTATACCCCCTGCCCGGCAAGGACAGGAAACACTGCACGGAAACCGACGTGATGCCCGGCGAAACCTGCAGTTTTTCCCTGGGCAGCCAGACCGCCGTCCTGTCGTCAAATCCGCCAAAGCCGGGCAACGCCTGGTTCTGCGTGGAAAAGACCGGAACGGACGAGATCCTGTGCATGAAACGGGGAACAAACTACTATGGCGAAGGGGAATGCGCGCGCTTCAAGGCGGGCAGGGAAACCAGAAGCGGCGTCTGTGACATGTTTGGCGACGTGGTCACGGACGGAGAGAGCGGCGAATGCCGTTTTCCCGATGAAAAAGAGGACCATGGTGTAATCCGGAACTGCGCCCCGGACACGGGCCAGTGCCTCTCCACCCTGGACGGCCGGCCCGCGGCCCAACAGAAGAACCCCGTCAAGGGCAAGGGCTGGACATGTTTTGAACAAGACGGCACGGACGAAGTGATGTGCATCAGGGACGCAAACGGGGACTAAACGCCCAATCATAAATAAAAAAGGAGCCGGGGAAACCCGGCTCCTTTTTCTTCTCTTGCCGTTTGGCAATGCGGAATCAATAGCCGCTCAGGGAGTTCTGCTTCTTGCCGTCCTGATCCACACATTTGTTGCCGTTGCAGGAACTGGAGTAGCCCTGAATGTTGCCGCAATCGGAGCCCTTGACTGCCTTGCAGATCTCCTGAGCCTTCTTTCTTGCGTCAAAAGAATCGCCCTTCACGCAAACCTTGTAACCATCGCCGTTCTGAAAGTTGTAGCAGGCCGCATACGACGGACCGGCACACAGCAGGGCAACGGCGACAACAGCAAAAATTGATTTTTTCATGCTAGCCTCCTGTGAAAGTGGTTTTACATCCCACAAAAAGCAGGGATGCCAAAGGAACCTTAAGTTGGTGAAAATACAGAAGCGGTCCGGAAAAGGCAAGGTGTTTCATCGCAAAAGGCAAAAGCGCCCTTTCATTGACGGGCCGCGCCATACTGGTATTTTTTCTGGGAAAATTGATTTCAGAGGCTCTTCTAACATGGTTTCAGAGGATAAATAGATATGATTTTAGAGGATTGACGGGTCTTGTTTCAGAGGATGTCCTTGTTCTCTCTTGTGTCTTTGCCCAAATTCGCTATTGATGCTAAAAGGTGGTGTAAGGCGGAAAGAAAAGTGACAGGGTACATCCATGCATGCGCCCGAGGCAAACCGCATCACCTGCGAAACTTCGTAAAGGAAAGCAGGGTTTTTATGGAAGAAGCATACAACCATCAATTAGATGAGCAGCTCCATCGCGGATTTCGCGCGCTGAACCGTTTCGTCATGGATCACACCTGCGAAATGTGCGCGACAAATTCCGAACTGTCCCTGGCCATTTCGGCATCGCAAAAAACGGAATATGTGGTCCATCAGGACGAATCCATCGACTGCGAAGCGGATGGCCCGACTGCCCACATCATCATCTCGCGGAAACGGACCTTTGAGGCCGCCCAACACTACGTGGGCAGAAAGATCACGCTCCTCAACTTCGCAAACAATCACAGTGTGGGAGGCGCGCCCTGGAGCGCCGGGGCTCAGGAAGAGTCGCTCTGCCGCTGTTCCACCCTCTACCCCTGTCTGAAACATCTCCAGTCGGAATTTTACGACGCGCATAGGGAACAGTACGGCAGGGGGGAAATCGACGAATGGGGCAACGACGATCTGATCTACACGCCGGGCGTCATCGTCTTCAAATCGGACGAATCCGCGCCGAAAATACTGCCCCAAGAAAAATGGTTTGCCGTCAACGTGATAACAGGCGCGGCGCCGCAACTGTCTTTCTGGGAAACTTTGGACGAAGATCGCCTTTCCCGCGTTCTGACCTCAAGAATCGAAAAGATACTCCGCACCGCCAAAAAAGAAGGGACGGAAGTTCTGATACTGGGCGCCTTTGGCTGCGGCGCCTTTCACAATCCCCCCGAACTTGTCGCAAAAGTCTTCAAAAACCTTCTTGGAAAATACCGCTTTGAAACCGTCGAATTTGCCATCTTCAACCGCAGGGAAAGCCCGGACAACAACTTCCACACCTTTGAACGGGTTTTCCGCCCCCTGCTCCAGAACACGGCTCTTTCATCAGGTCCCGCAGTTTCGGGGACAGTCCCGAGCGCCATCAGACGCGCCAAAATAAGGGACATCCCCGAAATTGATGATCTCCTGAACCAGGTGAACCTCATCCACCATCTGGGCCGCCCCGATCTGTTCAAGCTGGCGCGCAAGTACACGGACGAAGAACTGGCCGTGATCCTGCAAGACGACAGCCGTCCGGTCTTCGTGGCCGTTGACGGAAACGATCGCGCCCTGGGCTATGCGTTCTGCATCTTCCAGCAGCACGTCAACGACAACCTTCTCACCGACGTCAGGACCCTCTACATCGACGACCTCTGCGTGCAGGAACAGCTGCGCGGCCAGCACATCGGCCGGGCGCTCTTCGAGCACGTGCTGGCCTTCGCCCGGGAGAACGGCTGTCACAACGTGACCCTGAACGTTTGGGCCCTCAACGACGGCGCGCGGAAATTTTACGAGAAATGCGGCATGCAGCCCCAGAAGATCGGAATGGAGACCATTTTGTAGAGAGTTTTGAAGAATGCCCCATTCAAACCAATCCGACAATTTTAAAGGAGAAAACGCATGACAATCCTGTTTCCTGTCCCGCTCCGCCGCTGTGCCTTCGCTCTGGCGGCACTCTGCCTGCCGATCCTCGCAAACGCTGCCATGCCGGACGCGGACTTTGTCGCCCTGTGCGAAACGGGCACGGCGGCTCAAGTCCACCAGGCGCTGAAAAACGGCGCCAATGCCAAGGCCAGGGACAAGGACGGCTTCCGGGCCCTGGGCATGGCGGCAATGCGCGACAGCGACGATCCGGAGGCCGTTTTCGTGGTGCAGGCGCTGCTGGATGCCGGTGCTGACGTCAACGGCAGGGATTGCGACGGTGAAACTGCCCTCATGAAGGCGGCGGAGTACCGGAGCGATATCCGGGTGGTGCGGGCGCTGCTGGCTGCGGGCGCAGACGCAAACGTCCGGAACCGTTATGGTTCCACGCCGCTTCGCGAGGCGGCGGGCTACGCGCAAAACCTGCCCGTGGTGCAGGCGCTGCTGGCCGCGGGCGCGCAGGTGGATGCCCGCAACGGAAATGACGGCTGCACGGCGCTTGCCCGGGCGGCGCAGCGTCACAACGATGTTCAGGTGGTCGAAACACTCCTGGATGCGGGAGCGAATGCAAACGCCCGCTGCCGGGATGGTTCCACGCCGCTCATGCAGGCGGCGATCTTCAGCGGTTACGAGGTCGTGGCGGCCCTTCTGGATGCGGGCGCGGACAAAAGCCTGAAGGACAACGACGGCCACGACGCCCTGTGGCATGCGCGGGAAAGTGCCCGGGAAGGCAGCCGGGCCAAGGTTGTGGCGGATCCGTCGGTACGACAGACGGCCGATTACAAGATCCTTGAAGCGCTGCAAGATGGCACGAAGCAAACCGCTCCGGAGAGGGACTGTTCCACCGCGGCCACATTTCTTCCCGGCGAATAGGAATGGATGGAGCGGCCCGGAGCCCGGCCCTTTTTCCTGAAGATCAGCCCGGAGCCCGGAAACTGCCGCTTTGCGGTAGAGGCGCTCTGGCCCCACTCGCCTGCCGATTATTACGTATGGACCTTTTCCGGTGAATGGAACCCGGCAACCCACACGCTTGACTACAAGGACGGCCGTCATTTCCACCGGATCATGCCGCTGGAGCCCGAACAAACACGGGAGGAAGAAGTCTACAAGGACGGCACGGGAGCGCTCCGCCTGCAGGGCGGCGCGTTGCTCTGGGACGAGCGCAAGGAACAGGTCTGCACGGACTGCCGCTTTACCAAGGACGGCCAGTAATCAATACCACAAAGGAGAACACAACATGAGAGCAGGCTACTTTTCCCTTTTCCTTGCGCCCGTGCTCGCGCTGTGCCTCACCGCCGCGTCTGCGTTCGCCAGTGAACAGCCGCCGGACTTTCAGGCCTGCATCGACCGGACGGAGAACGCGAAGGGGGCGGTAGTGCAGGCCATGCTTGCCTGCCGGGACGAAAGCATAAGATACTGGGACAACAGGCTGAATGCCAACTACCGGAAGGCACGTGAAATCTGTGCGGCCGCAAGTGAGCCCGGGGAATGCCGGCAAAAGCTCCAGCGGGCCGAACGCCTCTGGATACAGTACCGGGACGCCATGAGCGAGGCTTTCGACCAGGTGTCGCCCGGCATGGGGCTGGGCGCGATGCCGTCCCGCAGCGCCGTGCGCCGGACCACGCAGCATCAGGCGGAAGAACTGGACTTTTTCATCCGGCAGGGAGAAGAGCTCCGGGAAACAAACTAAACCTGGCACGCTTCCAGGCCCCGCCGGGTAAATGGGACGATGCAAGCGGCAGCCGCCGCTTTACCAAAAACGCCAACTGAACCTTAAGAAACGGAAAGGAGAGAAGATATGCACTACAATCCGAAGATGCTTTTTTCAGCTTTTCTGCTTCTGTTGCTTGGGGCCGCCCAGACGCTTTTCGCCGCCTGCCCGCCGGGCTGGCAGGGTACATACGGGTGGGACGAGTCCAGCCCCCATCCCAGCGGAGAAGTCACCATGGGCTGGGACTACAGCCTCTCCATCGGCGAGGAAAAGGGCCGCTGCCAGGCCAGCATCGAGGGCGACGGCTTCCAGATGATGCGGCGCATCCTGGCCGATGTGGAGGGCGATGAAAACGAAATCCGCCTGCTCTACCGCGAAATGGGGCCGGACGCGGGTTTCGGTTCGGCGGGCGAACCCGGCGACCTGCTCTTCCGGCTGAAGCGCGAAGGGCAGGACATCATCACGCATTGGGAGACAATGCGGCCCCAGCTCGACGAGCACGAAGCTCCCGGCATCTATTTCAAACGGTCTCAGGCGGAACCCGCCCCGCAGGAGGAGCCTTCCGAAAAGCCTTCAACCGCAAAGGCTTCCCCCAATCCCGCCGGACCGTCGCGCTTTGGTTTTGACGGCTTCCTGCTGGGGGCCTTCATCGACGGCCAGTGGGTGTCGAACGAGGACCTGCAGGAAAACGAACGCTATCACCTGCACCGCATCTGGGGCGGAGAGGAAGGCCGGGTTTACCGCTTTGGCGGACTGGAAACAGATTCGGCCGTTGTTACAGCGGACGCCATGGATCATCGCGAGGATGATCCGGACGAAAAGAACAAGGGCCCGGAGTTCCATACCATGTCCGTGCAGACCGGCCCGGATCAGTCCCGGGGCCGGGGCGACGCCCGCCTGACCATTATCGGCGATTTTGACGCCATGCCGCGCAAGGCGCAGGTTTTGCCGCCGGACAACCCGATCTACAGGAAAATTGTGGCCGCCTGGCTGACGGAACGGGGGCTTCCCGGCGCGGAACCGAAAATCACCCAGATCATCCGCGTGGATCTGGATGGCAACGGCAAAGACGAAGTGCTCATCGCCGCGCAGAACATCGTCTATCCCGACGATGGCGCCCAGGCTGAACTCTTCA
>JAFZPK010000031.1 GCA_017552515.1 Deltaproteobacteria bacterium
CAGATCTTCCTCCGACGGAATCCGGCGAATATCCAGCAGGAGCACCACCGCCCGCAAATTTTTCCGTTCGCAGAGGTAGTTGCGGATCATCGGCAGCCACTTGAGGCGAACCTCCCTGGGCGCCTGCGCAAAACCGTAGCCGGGCAAATCCACAAGGAAAAAGGCGTCGTTAATCAAAAAAAAGTTGAGCATCTGGGTGCGTCCGGGCATCCGGGAAGAGCGCACCAGCGAACGCCGCCCCAGCAAGCTGTTGATCAACGTGCTCTTTCCTACATTGCTGCGCCCGACAAAAGCCACCTCGGGTCGATCGGAAGATGGATACTGGGCCGGCGACACGGCACTTTTGAAAAACGACGCTGTCCTGATAATCATGGCAAAACTCCGGTGTTTTGGCGAAAAAACGCCATTGCTCCATCCAGGAGGAAAATATTGAGCACAACCGCCTGTCAAAGGAGTATCATTTTCAGGCAACAGGTGTCCAGCATCCCGGACCGCTTCCCCTTCATGCAAGGTATGCGAGAAAGCGTCATGGAAGAAAAGAAAGAACTGACCGTCACAAAAATTCTCGGCTATGTTTTTCTGATTCTGGCAATTCACGTGGCCATCATTCTGCTGATAGGACTGGTCATCGTGCTGCTGCACGGCATCAGCCGTTATTTTATCTGGGTAGTCACCGGGGGATGCGTCTTCTTCGTTCTCTCCATCCTGCTGTTTTTCCGCAAATTGCGCAAAGACCGGGAGAAACTCAAGGAGATGCTACGGGATCCGGCTTTCCAGGGAAAAACGCTGGAAATTTCCTTTCTGGGAGGCCTGGCCAGCTGCCGGGTAAGCTCGCCCGGGGCTCCCGGCTATGAGCTTGACGCCCCCACCATTGCGCCACAGCTTGAGGATCCGCATACCGTAAAGCTTCGGGAGCTTCAGCAAATCGCGCAGATGCTGGAAAAAAATTTGATCTCCGAGTCGGAATACGCCCGTCTGAAAAGCGAAATCCTGCAAAGCTACTCCGGGATATCCTGATTTTTTGAGGAACACTTCCATGAATGTGACACTTCCTGACGGAATCCGGCTGTGGTGCGCCCGCTCCGGCCATGGCAAACCGCTGATGCTGCTGCACGGCCTGGGAGGCTGCGGTGGAGACTGGGCCATGCAGCTACCGGAGCTGAACCGCCATTTTCACGTCGTCCGGCCGGATCTGCGCGGGCACGGAAGATCCTCCCACCCTGCCGGCGGCTATACCATCAAGCAGATGGCAGACGACTGCGCGGCGCTCCTGAAAATGCTCGCCCTGCCGCGCGTCCATCTCGCAGGCATTTCTCTGGGGGGAATGGTCGCTCTGCAGCTGGCGCTTGATTTCCCGCAGCTTGTCGACCGGCTGGCCCTTGTCAACAGCACGCCGGCCTTGACGCCACAGACCTTCGGGCAGCGTCTGGAGCTTTGGGCACGTCTTGCCGCAGCCCGCCGCCTAAGCATGCGCTGGACCGGCTTTCTGCTGTCCTGGCGGCTCTTTCCCGCGCGGGAGCAGCGTCTTCTGCGGAAACTTTTCCTTCAGCGCTGGTCACATTGCAACGCGCGCAGCTACCATGCAACGTTACGTGGCCTTGCCGGCTGGACAGTCCTGGAGCGCCTGCCCCAGCTGCAAGCTCCGCTACTGGTGATCGCGGGCGAACACGATTTTTTCCCGCTCTCCGCCAAACAGCTCTGCGCGGAACGCGCACCACAGGGCAGGCTCGTCACCATTGCGAATTCCCGGCATGCCTCCATCATCGATCAGCCTGAGGCCTGCACCCGCATCCTGCTCGACTTTTTCAACGGCAACAGCTGATGATGCCCAAAAAATTTTGTTCCGCAGGCGGTCTTTTGTGTTCCGCACATGCACATGGTGGTATGTTAGTTTTTCTAAAAAAAGAGATGGAAGAATCCCTGTCGTTCTCTCCATCCTGAAAAACCCATTTTCTCGAATTCATTTCATCAAAAGGAGCGCTTTTCATGGCAGATCAACCGATACCGGTCTTTGACGAAGCAACCGAACAACTGACAGTCAATTCGATCCGTTTTCTGGCACTGGACGCCATTGATCAGGCCAAAAGCGGTCATCCGGGCATGGTACTGGGGGCCGCTCCCATGGCCTACGTGCTGTTTTCCCGTTTTTTGAAGTTCAACCCGCGCGCCCCGCTGTGGCCCAATCGCGACCGTTTCATCCTTTCCTCAGGGCATGCTTCCGCCCTGCTTTACTCGCTGTTGCATCACGCGGGCTACACTGTTTCTCTGGAAGATATGAAAAATTTCCGTCAATGGGGTTCCCTGACACCGGGGCATCCGGAATACGGCCATACGCCGGGTGTGGAGGCCACGACCGGTCCCCTGGGCCAGGGACTGGCAATGGCGGTTGGCATGGCGATAGCCGAACGCGCTCTGGCTGCGCACTTCAACCGCGACGGCTACGAAATCGTCAACCACTACACCTACGTTTTGGCGGGAGACGGTGATCTGATGGAAGGCGTAGTCTCCGAAGCCTCATCACTTGCCGGGCATCTGCGCCTCGGCAAGCTCATCTGTCTCTATGACAGCAACGATGTGACACTGGCCGGTCCC
>JAFZPK010000032.1 GCA_017552515.1 Deltaproteobacteria bacterium
ACCGTGGTGGGAAGCGGCATCGGCGCTGGCATCGGCGCAGTTATCGGCGGATTGAGCGGCGGGCATCGCGGCGCGCTGCAGGGTGCCGGTATCGGTGCGGTAGTGGGCGGTATCGGTGGTTTTCTGACGGGGCGGCATATTGCCAACAAGAAATCGGTGTACGCTTCCCAGGAGGATTGGCTTGATGACAGTATCGCTGCTGCGCGTCAGACCAACTCGGATGTCGCAAGGTACAACGCCGATGTACAGCAGGAAATCGATCGGCTGGATCAGGAATCGGCCCGGCTAATTGCCGACTACGAAAACTATCAGGCAGAGAGCAGCGCTTTGGTGGCTGCAAACAAAAAGGTGCAGGAATATCGCCAGCAGCTGCGCTCCGATATCGCATCCCTGAAGGAGGAAATTGCCGCCAACAGGCAGATCGTGGAAGAGGTTCAGGCGGAGAGCGGCAGAACCTCGAAATCTGTGGCCATGATGCGGGAGGTCGATGAGATGGAGCAGCATTTGGCGGAACTGGAACGCTACGATCGGCAGTTGGCATCCATTTCCCGGCGTCTGTCCTTATAACCGGAAAAGATGGGTTCCTTGATTTCTTTTGAATAACAGCTATTTTCCGGCCGCCGGTTTTGCTCTCCGGCGGCCGCTTTGTTTTTGACGGCGGATGGAGAAAACGGGGAAATTTTTGAAAGCGTTTGAGGCGGTTTTTTCCAGGGCGGAGCTGAAGCGCCTGGCGTGGCTGGGCATTCCGGTATTTATCACCCATCTGGCGCAGATGGGGATGAATTTCGCCGACATCGTCATGACCGGCTGGGCGGGCCCCGGCGAAATGGCGGCGGTGGGCGTGGCCTGTTCAATCTGGAATCCGCTGTCGCTGTTCTGCTGGGGCTGCCTGCTGCCGCAGACGCCCCTGGTTGCGCAGCTGGTGGGCGCGCGGCGTCAGGAGGAGGCCCCGCATCTGTTCCGGCAGGGGCTCTGGCTGGTGGCGGGACTGTTTGTGGCCATTGGCGGAATACTGTACGGCATCTCCTGGCATCTGGACGCTTTCGGGCTGGACGCCGCTCTGGCCCAACGTTCGGGAGCCTATCTGCGCTGCGTCGTCTGGGGACTGCCGGCATTGATGCTGTTTGTCTGCTGCCGCTGCCTTGCGGAAGGTTTCGGATGGACCCGTCCGGCAATGATCTTCGGCGTGCTGGGGCTGCTGCTGAATATCCCCTGCAACTATATCCTGATCTATGGCAAATTGGGGCTGCCGGCGCTGGGGGCGGTGGGCTGCGGGATTTCCTCGGCCCTCTGCTCCTGGGGAATGGCCTTGGCGATGCTCTTCCATCTGCGGCGCGAGATTGCCTTCGTGACGCATGCGCCGCTTTTCTCCCGCCGCTTCGGAGAAAAACTCTGCGATCCGGCGCTGGTTTTGCGGATAGCGCGGCTGGGGCTTCCCAATGCCTTCGCCATGCTGTTTGAAGTCTCGATGTTTGCTTTGACGGCTCTGTTTCTGGCGCCGTTTGGAGCGATAACGGTGGCGGGGCATCAGGCGGCGCTCAACTACAGCGGCATGCTCTACATCATTCCGCTGGCGCTGGGGACGACTGTCACCATCCGGGTAGGGCACTGCCTTGGCGCGGGCAACCAGAACCGGGCGCGGATTGCGGCCCGCACGGCCCTCGTCGCCGGCGTCTTTTTCAGTCTGGCTACCGCACTTCTGACCTGTTTGTTTCGGGAGCAGATTGTTCATATCTACGGCGATTCCGGCGAGGTTGCGGCGCTTGCCGCCCAACTGCTCGTATATGTGGCCGCCTATCAGGTGCTGGACGCGGTGCAGACCATCGCGCTGGGCATCTTGCGCGGCTACAACGATACGCTGCTCATCTCCCGGGTCTCCCTTTTCGCCTATCCGTTCATCGGAGTTTTGCTGGGCTGCACGTTGGCCTACGGCTGGCTGGGGAATCCGCTTCGGGCGCAGGGCTTCTGGATTGCCTATATCGTGGCGATGGGTTTCGCCATGTGCTGCTATCTGCCGCGGGTGCGGCATCTGCATCGTCTGGATGCCCGGTCATTGCGCGGGAAACTTTCCCGCTGATCTTGAAATTTCCTTTTGATAAAATTGAACGTTACTTCAACAAAGATTGGCTGTGCCTGTGGATGGTGCCGGGAGGAGACGATGGATGTGCGGGCGGTTCTTGAAGCGGTAAGGGAGGGCAGGCTGTCGGTAGCGGAGGCCAGCGCGCAGTTGACAGATTTGCCCTATCGGGATCTGGATTTCGCCAAGCTGGACCATCACCGGCGCTTGCGGACCGGTTTTGGTGAAGTGGTTTTTTGCCCGGGAAAGACAGACCGGCAGCTGGAAACCATTGTGCGGGCCTTCATGCAGGCGGGACAGGCGGTGCTGGGGACGCGCTGCACTGTCCAACAGGCGGATTTTCTGGCCGCTTGCGGGATCCGGGCGGATTTTGACGAAGTCTCCCGCACGCTGGTCGTGCGGGGTGAAACGGGCGATTCTCCGAAACTGCCCGGCAGCGTCGCCATCTGCACCGGCGGTACCGGCGATCTGCCGGTGGCGGAGGAGGCGGCGCGCACCGCGGAATTTTTTGGGCTGCGCGCGGAACGCTGCTACGATGTCGGTATCGCCGGACTGCACCGGCTGCTTTCCAGACTGGAGAGCATTCGCAGCGCGCGCGTGGTCATAGCCATTGCCGGCATGGAAGGCGCACTGGCGGGCGTCCTTGCCGGACTGGTGGCGGCGCCGGTTATCGCGGTCCCCACTTCGGTGGGCTATGGGGCCTCTCTCAACGGCATCGCGCCGCTTCTGACCATGCTGAACAGCTGTGCGGAAGGGGTGGGGGTCGTCAATATCGATAACGGTTTTGGTGCCGCCATGCTGGCCTGCCGGATGTGCCGTGCGCTGGCGGAAGAAGCGTGAGAGAGGGGAGCTGAGCGCCTGATGCTGAAGACTCTGGAAAATTTTCTGCTGCCGTTGACGCCCGGCGGCATCGCGCTGGCCTACTCCGGCGGAACGGACAGTCTGCTGCTTCTGGCGGTTCTTGCCGGAATGCGGCGCAGACAGGATTTCCCGCTGCTGGCGCTGACGTTTCACTCGGTGTTTCATACCGAAGCGGAGCTGGACTCGGCGCGTCGTGACGCCCGGGCTCTGGGTATCGCGCCCGAGCTTGTCGAATTCGCGCCGCTTGACGATCCGCAGCTGTGCTACAATCCGCCGGATCGTTGTTATCTCTGCAAACGTGCCATTTTCACGCGCTCCCGGGAGCTGGTCGCTCGCCGCGGCATGGCGACCCTGATGGACGGTACCAATGCCGATGATCTGCTGGAATGGCGGCCTGGACGGCGGGCGCTGGCAGAACTGGGCGTGGTTTCGCCGCTGGCGGAGCTGGGCATCGGCAAGGCGGGCATTCATGCTCTGGCCCGGGAGCTGGGCCTGCCGGTTCATCCGTCCAACTCCTGCTTGGCGACGCGTTTTCTCCACGATACGCTGCTGCTGCCGTCCGAACTGCGGCGTGTGGAGCAGGGAGAGGCTTTGCTGCATGGCCTGGGACTGAAAAAGGTGCGTCTGCGTTGGCGTGATGGAGCGGCACGGGTTGAAGTGGATGCCGGGGATTTTAAGACGGCGCTGCGCCAGCGTGGGACGATAACGGAAGGTCTGCGCCGCCTGGGCTTTGGCGGCGTAAGTCTGCAAGTGGCCTCGCCCAAAGAAGAATACTTTTCTACTGTACTGAAAGATCGTCAACAGAAACTTCCTTCCCTCCTTTAGGGGTGAAGGGTAGGGGTGTGGGGGAAGCAGAGGGAATGCCAGTCCTGTTCTGCCAGGAGCCGTGAATGCCAAAAAGGAAGTGTGAATTTTGTCGCCATATGGGGCGAGTTCTGGCATCATTCCGGTTAGGAAACGGTTTTTCCAGGGGGCGGATTCTGTTGGAAGGGGAAGTGCTTGCCATGCGGATGGCTTTGAGAGCCGGTCTTTTGTTGGTGGTCATGCTGGTGCTGGGATGCGCCCAACACTCTGGCCAGGGGAGGAAGAGCGATCCGGCGGAAAGCCATTTTCTCAAAGGAACTTCCTATCTGCGGGAAAACAAGCCCTCGCGGGCTCTGCGTGAATTTGTGAAGGCGGAAAAATCCGCGCCCTGGCGCGCGGATGTCCAGGGAGCCCTGGCGCAGGCATATCAGCAGAAAAAAGCCTATGATCGTGCGGAAAAACATTATCTGCGCGCCCTGGAACTGTCTTCCAACGATCCGGTCGTCTGCAACAATCTGGGGGTGCTTTATCTTGATATGGGGGCCTGGGACAAGGCGCTGGATGCTTTTCAGAAAGCTTCGGACAATCCGCAGTTCGGCAATCCCGAGATGGCTCTGACCGGCATTGGAGTCGCCTGGTGGCGCAAGGGAGACAGGAAAAGGGCGAGATCCTATTTTCTGCAGGCGATCGAGATGGAGGGCGACTGCGCTCCCGCCTATTTTTACATGGGGGAAACCCATCGGGAGAGTGGTGATCTGGCGGAGGCCAGGTACAACTATGAGCAGGCGCTGGAATTGGCTCCACAGTACATGGCCGCCTGGCGCGGTTTGGGCCTGGTGTACATCGCGGAGGGGAACGTGAGTACCGCCAGGGGTATCTTTTCCCGGATAGCCGAGGAAATCCCCGAAACGGAGATGGCCGAGGATTGCCGGCATATTTTGCGGACTCTGCCCAAAAAGTAGCTGAATTGCCGGGAGGTGACGCGGAACCGGTACGGTACTGGCAAAACGGGATGGTGAGACTATCGTGGCGGCAAGCGGTTGGTGCCTGAGACACCCCGCTGTGGGCCGGTCTATTTTGAATTGAAGGAGGAGACCATGAAAGATTTTCAGACAGTGCTGTTTGCGACAGATTTTTCGGACAATTCCAACTACGCTTTTGAATATGCCTGCAGCCTGGCCAAAAAGTATGAGGCAAAACTGGTCATTGTACACGTGGTCAGCGAGACGCTCAGCTTTAACGGCTTCTATGTGCCGCATATTTCATTTGAAAACCTGGAGGAGGAACTGCGCGAGGGCGCCCAGCGGGTTATGCAGCGGTTCTGTCAGGAAAATCTCCGGGATTTTGAAAACTATGATTCCTATATCTTGCGCGGCCTGGCGTTTGAGCAGATCATCAAGAAGGCGGAGGATGTGCAGGCCGATGTGATTGTTTTGGGCACGCAGGGGCGTACCGGACTGGATCACGTCATTTTTGGCAGCACCGCGGAAAAGGTGGTGCGGCGTTCGCCGGTTCCGGTACTGACGATCCGGATGCCTGTCCAGGCCGAGGGAGGCGAAAAGTAGGGGCGGAAGAAAATACAATTGAAAAAAATTTCAGTTTGCAGTAGTAACGTGACGCAATTTTAAGAAGGCCACCCTAGCTCAGCCGGTAGAGCAACTGATTCGTAATCAGTAGGTCGGGGGTTCGAATCCCCCGGGTGGCTCCAGTGCTATGGAGCAAAGGGTTGGCGGGAGCAGCCAGCCCTTTTTTTATGTGGATTTTCCCCCTCCCAAGGGGGAAATGGACAGTATCCCTTGAGGAAGGACCGGTCAATCTATGCGGTATCGAATTGTGGCGAGCATGCTGGTGGCGCTGCTGTGTTGCAGTTGCGGCGGCCTGGGGGACTTTTCCCGCAACCTCTCCAAGGCCATTTTGGACCATGATGATCCGGAGCTGGTGAAGGATGGAGTTCCTTCCTATCTGTTGCTGATGGATGGGCTTGTTGAGGGCGATCCCGAAGATGGCGATCTGCTGGCTGCCGCTGCCGCGCTGTATGCGATGTATGCCGGATCGTTTGTGGAGGATCCGCAGCGGGCGGCGCTGCTGGCCCGGCGGGCGGAAAGATATGGCGAACGGGCCCTGTGCGAACAGGGGAGCTCCGGTTGCGGTTTGAAACAACGGGCCTACGAGGACTTTGTCGTGGAGCTGAAAAAGTTTGATGACAAAGACGATGTGCCGGCGCTGTATGCCTTTGCCGTAAGCTGGCTTTTGGCGATCCGCGCCAACAGCGCCGACTGGGGCGCATTGGCCGATCTGCCCAAGGTTGAACAGGTGCTGCGTCAGATTCTTGCGCTGGATGAGACCTATCAGAAGGGAAGCGCCCATCTCTATCTTGGCATGTTGCAGACGGTGCGCCCACCGGCGCTGGGCGGCAATCCCGAAGAGGGGCGGAGCCACTTTGAGCGGGCGCTGGCGCTTTCCAACGGCCGCAATTTGACCGCCAAGGTGGAATACGCCCGTTGCTATGCCCGGCTGATGTACGATCGCCCCCTGCACGATCGGCTGCTGCGGGAGGTGTTGCAGGCGGATGTCAGGGCGGAGGGCTTTACGCTGTTCAACACGCTGGCCAAAGAACAGGCCCAGAAGCTTCTGGAATCGGCGGAAGAGTATTTCTAAAGGAAGGGATTTTGAAAAAAGTTCGGGCTGTTTTGCGGGCGGCCGGGAAAAATGGATAAGGGAGAAAAACGGAAATGTTGAGAAAAATTTTTGTCATAGTGGGGATATGGGCGCTTTCCGGCCTTGCTTGGACGGGCTGTGCCGAAGCCGTGACCGTCAAACTGGCCACGGTTGCGCCGGAGGGTTCTTCCTGGATGACGGAAATGCGCAAGGGCGCTGAGGAGATTAAACAGCGCACCGATGGCCGGATCGCCATCAAATTTTTTGGCGGCGGTGTAATGGGGAACGAAAACAGCGTGCTGCGCAAGATTCGCGCCGGCCAGCTGCAGGGTGGCGCCTTCCTTGCCGGAGGGCTTTCCGAAGTCTGTCCGTCTCTGAGAGTGTATGGGTTGCCGCTGGTCTTTCGTTCCTACGCCGAGGTGGACTATGTGCGTTCCCGCATGGATCCTCTGCTGCTTGCGGATCTGGAAAAGGCCGGCTTTGTCAGCTTCGGATTTGCGAGTGGCGGTTTCGCCCTGCTGATGTCGCGTGATCCGATTGCCTCCCTGGAGGACATGAAGAAGAAAAAGATCTGGATCCCCGCCGATGACCGCATCAGCGAAGTGACGATGAAACATCTGGGCCTGTCACCGGTATCGATGCCGCTTACCGATGTCCTCACCGGCCTGCAGACCGGCCTGCTGGACGTGGTGGCCAATTCTCCGGAGGGAGCCATCGCTTTCCAGTGGCATGTCAAAACCCGTTACATCACCGATGCGCCGCTGGCCTATCTGTTTGCCACGCTGGTCATTGACAGGAAGGTGTTCAACACCTTTTCCGCCGCCGATCAGCAGGTGGTGCGCGAGGTCATGGGGAGGATCTACAAGGGCTTTGAACAGCAGAACCGGATCGACGATCAGACCGCGGCCAGGGCGCTGGCCAAACAGGGCATACAGACGCTGACGCCTTCAGATGCCGAGCTGGCGCGGTGGCAGGCCAAGGCCGATGAAGTCAACGCCATGCTGGAAAAGGACGGCACTTTCCCCGCTCCCCTGTACAAACAGATGAAAAAGCTGGTGAGCGAGTGCCGCAAATGAAACGCCTGCTGTGGCTGCTCCGTCTGGGGGCGTCCCTGGAAGACGCCTTGTTGACAGCTCTGCTGGCGCTGATGATTCTGCTGGCTTGCGCGCAGATCCTGCTGCGCAACCTCTTCAATACCGGCCTGGTCTGGGCGGATGGCCTGCTGCAGGTGGCGGTGCTCTGGATCGGGATGCTGGGGGCGATGGCTGCAGCCCGGGAGGACAACCATATCAGCATGGATGTGGTGGCGCGCTTTGTACCGCCGCGCTGGCGGATGCTGCTGAAACTGCTGTCCAACGCGGTCGCGGCGCTTGTCTGCGCGGTGCTTGCGTGGCAGTCGCTTTTGCTGGTGCTTGCGGAACGGAGCGCCGGCAGTACCGGAGCGCTGCGGATACCCGTCTGGATCTTCCAGTCGATTCTGCCGCTGGGTTTTGGCGTTATCGCCTGGCGCTGCGGGATGAATTTCTGGCGCGCGCTGCGCCATGAAACGGGGGACGCATGATGACGCCGCTTCTGATCCTGCTGGCCCTGGCGTTGATCGGCGCGCCGCTGTTCGTGGTGATCGCCGCGGGCGCTTTGTGGGGCTTCCATGCGGCGGGCGTGGATCTGAGCGTGGTCGCCATCGAGATCTACCGCATTGCCGAAACGCCTGTGCTGCTGGCCATTCCGCTTTTTACCTTTGTCGGCTATCTGCTGAGCGAAAGCAATGCGCCGCGAAGAATGATGCGCCTGACCCAGGCACTGGTCGGCTGGATGCCGGGAGGGCTGGCGATAGTGGCTTTGGGGCTGTGCGCGATTTTTACCGCCTTTACCGGCGCTTCCGGCGTCACCATCATTGCGTTGGGGCCGTTGCTCTATCCGGCGATGGAGGCTGCGGGCTATCCCAAACGCTTCAATCTGGGGCTGGTGACCACGGGAGGCAGCCTGGGCCTGCTGTTTGCGCCGTCCCTGCCGCTGATTCTGTACGGCATTGTGGCGCAGCAGATGCACATCGGCGCGCCGATGTCGATAGAGGATCTGTTCCTGGCCGGAATCTTTCCCGGTTTGCTGATGATCGGGCTTTTGGCTCTGTGGAGCGCCTGGAGCAATCGCTCGCTCCGGCTGTCCTTCGGGGCTTTCCGCTGGCGGGAAGTGGGTGGCGCGCTGCGGGAAGCGGCCTGGGAACTGCCTTTGCCCTTCTTTGTGCTGGGCGGCATTTACGGCGGCTGGTTTGCCGTTTCCGAGGCGGCGGCGATGACCGCGCTCTACGTGACGCTGGTGGAAGTGGTGATTTTGCGCGAAATTCCCCTGAAACAGCTTCCGGGAATTATGCGCCGTTCCATGGTGCTGGTGGGCGGGGTGCTGATCATCCTGGCGGTTTCCATGGCTTCCGCCACCTGCATGATCGACGCCGAGATCCCCGAGAGGCTCTTTGCCTTCATCAGCGCGCATGTCACCAGCCGGATGACTTTCCTTATCCTGCTCAATCTGTTTTTGCTGCTTTTGGGCGCGCTGCTCGACATTTTTTCCGCGCTGGTGCTGGTGGTGCCGCTGATCCTGCCGGTGGCGGTGCAGTATGGCGTCGATCCGGTGCATCTGGGAATCATTTTTCTGGCGAACATGCAGATCGGCTACCTGACGCCGCCGGTTGGCCTCAACCTGTTCATCTCCAGCTACCGGTTCGAAAAGACGGTGGGAGAGGTCTATGTGGCGACGCTGCCGTTCTTTGCGATTTTGCTGATAGCGGTGCTGATCATTACCTACTGTCCGGCGCTGTCCCTGGCCTTGCTTGGGCGTTGAAAACCGCCCGGCCGGCAAGCCCTTGCCGGGAATGCGGCGTTTTGAAAACCGTGGCTTGGGGCCGCGTTTTTCGTTTGTTAAAAAATTCAACATGAAAGAAAACAGTCCATGTTCAAACCGGGTGATATCGTTCTGATCGTTCTTATTGGCCTGTTGATTGGCGGGCTGGTTGCGCTCTCCCGCGCCAAAAGGCGCGGCTGAAGCCTTCCCCCCATTTCCATGTACCCTTGCTGAAATCCTATCAGGAGGTGACCCTCATGAATCCGCTTGCCGCTGAACTCAATGCCGCCCTTGCCGGGCACAATCCCCATGCCGAAGAGATGCTCTCGGATCTGGGCCATGAACTCTATTTTCCCAAAGGCATTCTTTCCCAGACCGCCGAGGCCAAAGCCAAAGCCCACAAGTTCAATGTGACCATCGGCATTGCCACGGAAAACGGCGCGCCCATGTATCTGCCCTGCATCCACAGGCACTTTGCCGGTTTTTCGCCGAATCAGCTTTACCCTTATGCGCCGCCCGCCGGGAAACCCGAACTGCGCGCGCTTTGGCGGGAAAAGCTTCTGCGCGAGAATCCCTCGCTTGAAGGCAAGACCTTCAGCCTTCCGGTGGTGACCAGCGCGCTGACCCATGGACTTTCCATCGTGGGCGATCTGCTCGTCAATCCCGGCGATGTGCTGGTGGCACCGGATCAGATGTGGGGCAACTACCGCCTGATCTATGCGGTGCGCAACCGCGGCCAGTTCCGCTGCTATCCGTTTTTCAACTCCAAAGGCGGTTTCAATGTTGAGGGCCTGCGGGCAACGCTTCTGGAGCTTGCCGCCGCTCAGGCAAGGCGGTGGTGCTGCTCAACTTCCCCAATAATCCCACGGGATATACGCCCACGGAGGCGGAGGGCGAAGCGATTGTGGAAGCGGTGCGCGCGGCGGCACAGGCCGGCTGCAATGTGGTGACGGTCTGCGACGATGCCTATTTCGGGCTGTTTTATGAGGATTCCCTGAAGGAATCGCTGTTTGGACGCCTGGCCGGCCTGCACCCGAGGGTGCTGGCGGTCAAGGTGGACGGCGCCACCAAGGAGGAGTTTGTCTGGGGCTTCCGGACCGGTTTCATCACCTTTGCGACGGGTTCCGCGGAAGCGGGCGCGCAGGAGGCGCTTTCCGCTTTGGAGAAAAAGGCGATGGGCAGCATTCGCGCCACCATTTCCAATGCGGCGCATCCTTCCCAGACGCTGTTGCTGGAGGCGCTTAAGTCTCCGGATTTTGCGAAGGAAAAGGAAGAAAAATTCCGGATTCTTAAAGAACGGGCACTGGAGGTGAAAAGGGTATTGGCTGCAAACGAAAAGTTTCAGGAAGTCTGGGAAGCCTATCCCTTCAACTCCGGCTACTTCATGTGCCTGAAACTGAAAAATGCCAATGCCGAGGCCCTGCGGCTGCATCTGCTGGAGAACTACGGAGTGGGGACGATTGCCGTCAACGCAACGGATCTGCGGGTGACCTTCTCCTGCATCGCCAGGGAGGATATCGCCGAACTCTTCGAACTGCTGTACCAGGGCGCTATCACGCTGGGACACTAGAAACGGAAAAGACGGGCCAGGCTGTGGAAATGATGCCGCCCTCGCTGCTGCGGGCTTTGCGCCAGGCATCGGAAGGCCCCTGCCATCTGGTGGGCGGTGCGGTGCGCGATGCCCTGCTGGGAAGGCCTGTCCACGATTGGGATGTCATAACCTCCGGGGACGCTGG
>JAFZPK010000033.1 GCA_017552515.1 Deltaproteobacteria bacterium
AAGATTGCTCAGATTATGAAAGACAAGTGATCTGTAATAATGTGAAAAAACTGAAGAAGAATGCCTTCCGCTATTCCAAGCACCGGGGCGAGACCGCGAGCCGGGTGCGCATGCCGGGAGGACTTGTTAGCGCCGCCAGCCTGACAAGAGTCGCGAAGATCGCGGAGGAATACGGCAACGGTACGATTTTTCTCACCAACCGCCAGGGAGTGGAGATTCCCGGCATCGCTCTGGAGAACATGGAGGCGGTAAACCGCAGCCTGCAGGCGATTATTGAGGATGTCAAAACCAACCAGGAGGAAAAGGACAAGGGCTACCCGGCTTCCGGTACGCGCAATATCGTGGCCTGTCCGGGTTCGCGGCTGTGTCCTTTCGGTTGTTATGACACGACCGGATTGGCCCGGCGCATCGAGAGTACAGTTTTTCCCAACAACCGGCACATGAAGATAGCCCTGACCGGCTGCTCCAACGACTGCGCCAAGGTGCGCATGGACGATTTCGGCATCATCGGCATGACGGAGCCGCAGTACAATCCGGATCGTTGCATCGGCTGCGAGCAGTGCGTCAAATATTGCCGGATCCGCTCGGTGGATGCCCTGTCCATGGTCAACGGAAAAGTCCGGCGGAACCACGATCGCTGCATCGGCTGCGGCGTGTGTGCCGCGTACTGCCCCACCCGGGCCTGGACGCGTAGCAGGGAGCGGTATTTCCGTATTGTGCTGCTGGGAAGAACCGGCAAGAGGAATCCTCGTCTTGCCGAGGACTTCATCAAGTGGGCGGATGAGGAAAGCGTCGTAAGGATCATCCAAAACGCTTACGCCTATGTGGAAAAATATATTGATCCTGCCGCCTTCGAGGGGAAGGAACATGTCGGCTACATCGTGGATCGCACCGGATTCGACGAATTCTACAAGTGGATTATGGAAGGCGTGACGCTGCCCGAAAAAGCGGAGGTCACAAAACGGATCTACTGGAACGGCAAGCATTACGATCGGATATAGAAGAGGAATCCGCGTTTTTTAAGGCCGCATGCAGTTTCGCATGCGGCCTTTTTTCAGTGTGCCGTGCATGAGCGGGTGAAAGTCCCGCCACGGATAGCGGGACGCAGTTTCGCCTGGCTGGAAAAGAACCGGAGATTTTGGGAAAATTGTGAACGCCTGATCGATACCCGTTTGCAATTTGTTCTCCTCGCGTTCATTGCTCTTATTCTCAGGAGATTTTGAACAGGTTCTCAGACTCAATGGAGTCTTTTTTCCATTTTTATAAGGAGGCCAACATGGCAAAAACAGTCATTATCGGTGGTGTGGCTGGCGGCGCGAGCTGTGCGGCCCGTCTGCGGCGTCTGGACGAGGAGCGGGAGATTGTGGTTCTGGAACGCGGGCCCTACGTTTCCTACGCCAACTGCGGTTTGCCCTATCATGTGGGCGGCGTTATCCCCAACCGGGAAGCGCTGATTGTGCAGACGCCCCAGGTTTTGCGCACGCGCTTCAATCTGGATGTCCGGGTGCGGCATGAAGTCACGGCCATCAACCGGGGAGAAAAGACCGTCACCGTGCGCGATCTCGGGAATGGCCGGGAATATCGGGAGTCCTACGACACCCTGGTCATTGCCACCGGTTCCTCGCCGGTGCGGCCTCCCATTCCGGGCATCGACTCTCCCCGTATCAGGACCGTCTGGTCCGTGCCGGATGTGGACGCGATCCGGGAACTGATGGGGCGGGAGCAAATCACGAGCGCGGCGGTCATCGGCGGCGGTTTCATCGGCCTGGAGATGGCGGACAACCTGCATCATGCCGGGGTTGAAGTGACCATCATCGAGGCGTTGGATCAGGTTATGGCGCCGCTGGACTACGAAATGGCCCTGCTGCTGCACGAAAACATCCGCAAAAACGGCGTGGCCCTGCATCTGGGCGATCCGGTGGAATCTTTTACGGAACGGGACGGCGTGGTCACGGTGGCCCTGAAAAGCGGGGCAAAGGTAGGGGCGCAGCTGGTCATTCTCGCCATTGGCGTGCGGGCCAACAACGCGTTGGCAAAAGCGGCGGGCCTTGCCCTGAACGAACGGGGCGGCGTCGTGGTGGACGAACATCTGCGTACCAGCGATCCGGCCATCTATGCGGTGGGGGATGTCATCGAGATCCGGGATTTTGTCTTCGACGATCGGGCCATGATTCCCCTAGCGGGCCCGGCCAACAAGCAGGGCCGCATCGCGGCGGACAACATCGCGGGGCTTTCCAGCATTTATATGGGCACCCAGGGCACTTCGGTGGCCAAGATCTTTTCGCTGACAGCCGCTTCCACGGGAGCCGCCGAAAAGACGCTCGTCCACCGCGGTCTCAGACGCGGGCGGGATTACGAGACCGTCACCATCAGCCAGAACTCCCACGCGACCTACTATCCCGGCGCGGCGCCCATGATGCTCAAGCTCGTTTTTTCCAGGGATGGCAGGAAGATTTTCGGCGCGCAGATCGTGGGCCAGGATCTGGTGGACAAGCGCATCGACACCATTGCCACCGTTCTGCGCCTGGGAGGCGGGGTGCGTGAGCTGGCCGGGCTGGAGCTGGCCTACGCGCCGCCCTACTCGTCGGCCAAGGATCCGGTCAACATGCTGGGCTTTGTGGCGGAAAATCTCCTGGCCGGGCGGGTGAGCATCGCGGAGTGGAACGAACCGGACACGAACAGGGAAGCGGTGTTTTTGGATGTGCGCGAAAAACCGGAGCATGAGGCCTACCGGGCGCCGGGCTCCACGCTGCTGCCGCTCAGCGAGTTGCGCGCACGCATTGGCGAGCTGGATCCGAAGAAGCGCCATATCATTCTTTGCGGTATGGGTGTGCGCGCCTACGTGGCCCAGTGCATTCTGGCGCAGCACGGCTTCGGGAACCTGGCTATCTACCCAGGTGGAATGCGCTTCTACCGGAGCACACACAATCCCCTGGCGACGGCTATGGCGTGAGAGATTGGAGGACAAACAGGGCAGGGAGGGGCTTCGGTCCCTCTCTACCTTATATTTTGACGTACAGATGACAGGAGGTAATCCATGCTTTCACCATGCTATGCGCATGTTGACCGCTCCCGATGCATTTCCTGCGGCAGCTGTGCCAGTGAATGCCCCCGGTCCGCAGTGTCCATC
>JAFZPK010000034.1 GCA_017552515.1 Deltaproteobacteria bacterium
AGCCTGCGTTTTCAGGAACGTTTTGGGCTGCGTTCGGTCGCCCTCTCCATGGGGCCGCTCAATGCCGAGGCGGCGCTGCGGCGGGCCCTGGCGCTGGGTGCCGAAAGCGCGGTGCTGCTTTCGGATCGCTGTTTCGGCGGCGCCGATACGCTGGCGACCAGCAGGGTTTTGGCGGCCGCCATCGCCCGGCTGGCCGGGGAAGAGGAACTGGCGGTCGTTTTCTGCGGCAAGCAGACGATCGACGGCGATACGGCGCAAGTGGGGCCCGGCATTGCCACCCATCTGGGCTTGCACCAGTTGACACTGGTGGATTGCATTGAGTATTTCGATGCTCAAAAGCGGCGTATCCGGGTGCGGCGCCGGCTGGAGGATCGCCAGGAGATTGTTGAGGCGCCGCTGCCGGTGCTGATAACGGTGGTGCGCGAGCTCAACCGGCCGCGGTATCCGACGGTGCCGGCCCGTCTGGCCGCGGCGAAGGCGAAACTTGAGATCTGGGACAATCAGGTGCTGCGGCTGGATACGGCGCAGACCGGTTTCAAGGGATCGCCGACCGTGGTCAAGCGGATCTTTTCTCCGGAGCAGAAATCGGGGGAAATACTGGGCGATGGCCTGCGCGATCCGGAAGCGGCGGTCGGTCTGCTGATGCGGCGTTTGCAGGAGCAGGAACTGGTGCAGTCCCCTTTTGATGGAACGGGCGGACGATCATGACGGGAAATCGCGGTGTTGCACGGCTGTTGCCGGGAAAATGCATCGGATGCGGCGAGCGTTGCCTGCAGAGCTGCCCGAAGGACGCCATTGCCATGGATGCGGCGGGGGCTCCGGTGATTGCGCCGGAACGCTGCGTCGGATGCGGCCTGTGCGTGCGGGCCTGTCCCGCGCAGGCGCTGGAGATGACAGGGGGTGCGGGCGCCGTCCAGGTGGAAACGGCGGCGGACCCAGTTGGCGGCGATGATTTTTCCGCCTGGCGCGGCGTCTGGGTGGTGGTGGAGCAGTTTGCGGGCGTGGCCGCCCGGGTTTCCTGGGAGCTGCTGGGCGTGGGCCGTGAGCTTGCGAACAAGCGCCACACCGATCTGGGCGCGGTCATCATTGGTCATCGGGTGGAGCCTCTGGCAGCGGAAGCCGCCCGCTATGGCGCGCAGGTCGTGTATCTGCTGGATGCACCGGTCTATGCGTCGTATCGCACCGCTTCCTACTGCGCGGCGGTTTGTCATCTGGTCAGGAAGCACCAGCCGGAAATTGTGCTTTTGGGGGCCACCGGTCAGGGACGGGATCTGGCCGGAGCGGTGGCAACCCGTCTTGCCACCGGCCTGACCGCCGACTGTACCGGGCTGGATATCGACGAGCGCGGTTTTCTGCTACAGACCCGGCCGGCCTTTGGCGGCAACATCATGGCGACGATACTCTGCGAGCGTTTTCGCCCCCAGATGGCGACGGTGCGGCCGAAGGTCATGCCTTTGCCGGAACCGCTGGAGCGGCCTTCCGCAACCGTCGTTCGCGATGCTTTTGCGCCGGATGAGGCTTTGATTGCGGTCAAGGTGCTTGAAGTTCTGCGGGCGCAGGGCGAAAGTGAGGGCGTTGACATTGCCGCGGCCGATATCATAGTGGCCGGGGGACGGGGACTGCGCAGCCGGGAAAACTTCGCGTTGCTGCGCGAACTGGCCGATGTTCTGGGGGGCGTGGTGGCGGCCTCCCGCTGCGCGGTAGATGCCGGCTGGATAGGCCACGATCGCCAGGTGGGCCAAACCGGGAAAACCGTGCGCCCCAAACTCTACATCGCCTGCGGCATCAGCGGCGCGATTCAGCACAAGGTGGGCATGGCGTCTTCCGAGGTCATTGTCGCCATCAACAGTGATCCGGATGCGCCGATCTTTCAGATTGCCACCTACGGCATCGTGGGCGATCTGTTTCGGATCGTGCCGCTTCTGACGCAACATATCCGCGCGTTGCGTGGCGAAGCCATCTCCGCCTGACCGGAGCCGTTTCCAGTCCATTTGAGCGGTTTTCCGGAAGTGGTTTTTCAGGCGGTTTGGAAAGTCCAACGGGGATGCTTGTCTTATGATGCGTTCAATATGTTTTGGGATTCTTCTGGCGCTTGCGACCGGCTTTTTTGTCAGGGGTTGCCGGGATCGTTTGCGGCTGATGCTCGCCGGCCGTTCCGAAGCGCGCCGGGATCGTCTTTGGGAGCGGCTGCGCGGAGTCGTGGTGTATGCCTTTGGACAGCGGCGGGTCCTGCGGCGAAAATTCGGCCGCAATCATTTCATCATCTTCTGGGCCTTCATGGTGCTGCTTCTGGCCAACGGCGAATTTGTTGCAAGCGGCCTCAATCCGGCCTGGTCCCTGGATTTTCTCCCGCAGGCCCTGCTTTGCCCCCTGCGCTTTCTGTTTGATGCCGTTTCCCTGCTGGCCCTGCTTGCGGTTGGTGCCGCCGCACTGCGGCGGATCTTCTTTCCGCCGGACTATCTTGAAAGCCGCTATGTCAGCGCGCGCAGCGGCGAGGCCTTTCTCATTCTGGGTTTCATCGCGCTGCTGATGCTTGCCTACTTTGTCCTGAACGGCGCCCGTATCGCCCTGGGCTCCATGCCCAACGCCTTCTGGATGCCGGTTTCCCGGATGGCGGGCCATTTTCTGGGCGGTCTTTCGCCGCGGACGCTTCATGGTGTTGCGGAGTGCGCCTGGTGGCTTCATGCTGTGGTGCTGCTGGCCTTCATGAACGTGCTGCCGCGCAGCAAGCACATGCATATCCTCACGGTCATCCCCAATATTTTCTTCCGCAAGCTGGAACAGCCCGATCTGCCGCCCCGGGAGGATTTTTCGTCCGGCACGGCCTTTGGCGTGGCAGACTCCAAAGATTTTACCTGGAAAGACCTGCTGGATACCTTTTCCTGCGCGGAATGCGGGCGCTGCCAGGAGGTCTGCCCGGCCTTTCAGACCGGAAAGCCCTTGAGCCCCCGCGACATCGTCCACAACATAAAGATCCATCTGCTTGCCGAAGGGAAGCTGGGACAGCTGGTAGGGGCCTTTGGCGAGGGCCACTGTTCCGGGGAGGAGCTGTGGAGCTGCACCGCCTGCGGCGCATGCCAGAATATCTGCCCGGCCCTGGTGGAGCATCCCGGGAAGATTCTGCGGATGCGCCGTTTTCTGGTGGAGATGCAAGCACATTTTCCGGAAGAGCTGTACGGCTTTTTTGAAAATATGGAACAGCGCGGCAATCCCTGGGGAATAATGCCGGCCGAACGGGATCGCTGGGCGGCGGCGCAGACGGTGCGGGAATTTGTTCCGGGAAAGACCGAATGGCTCGTGTACGTGGGCTGCGCGGGCGCCTTTGATACCCGCTGCCAGCAGGTGCTGCGGGCGCTGTGCCGCATCCTGGACGCGGCAGGGCTGAACTGGGGTACCCTGGGCAATGCGGAGCTCTGCTGCGGCGAGAGCCTGCGGCGTTTGGGCAACGAGTACATGTTCGAGAAGATGGCGCAGGAAAATGCCCGGTGCCTGCAGGAGCACGGAGTCGGCAAGGTGATGACGGTCTGCCCGCACTGCTTTTCCACGCTGAAAAATGACTACCGTGCCTATGGGGCGGATTTTGAGGTCTGGCATCACAGCCAGGTGCTGGCCCATCTGGCGCAGAGCGGGCGCTTGCGCCTTGCGCCGGCGGATCGGTGGGGAAAAGTGCTGTATCACGATCCCTGCACGTTGGGCCGTCACAACCGTGAATTTGCCGCGCCCCGCGCGGTTGTCGCCGCAAGTTGCGGACAGATGCCGCTGGAATTTCCCCGCCATGGGGAAGAGGGCTTTTGCTGCGGCGCCGGCGGCGGCCGGATGTGGATGGAGGAAAGCACCGGGGAACGGATCAACCGCACCCGCCTGCGTGAGGGGCTGGCGCTTGCCCCCGATACGCTTTGCACTGCCTGCCCGTATTGCCTGATAATGCTGGAGGATGCCGCAAAGGATGAGGGCCTTGATCTCAAGGTGCGGGATATTGCCGAA
Organism: Deltaproteobacteria bacterium; assembly: GCA_017552515.1. Classification (GTDB taxonomy): domain Bacteria; phylum Desulfobacterota; class Desulfuromonadia; order Desulfuromonadales; family JAAYDE01; genus RGIG7977. Next base: position 3,985 of record JAFZPK010000034.1, read on the forward strand.
ATAACGGCGCAGGCCCTGCAGGAAGCCGGATAAACGCCCCGTTTTCGGGAAATGGTTCAGCACATGTTGTGAAGAACATGGAAAGGTTGACAACTATGATTGGACAACAGGATGGTCTGGCAATTGCCAGAGGAGAGCACGGGACCCTGCATTTGCTGCCCAGGATGGCCAACCGGCACGGCCTGATCGCCGGCGCCACCGGAACCGGCAAGACCGTGACGCTCAGGGTTTTGGCGGAGCATTTCAGCAACTTGGGGGTGCCGGTCTTTCTGGCGGATGTGAAGGGTGATCTGTCGGGGCTGCTTGAACCCGGAGAAGGCACGTCCACGGTGATGCAGCGCGCAAACGAACTTGGTTTGAGCGATTTTTCCCTGCAGGGTTTTCCGGTGGAATTCTGGGATGTGTTTGGCGAAAAGGGGCATCCCCTGAGGGCGACGGTCTCCGATATGGGCCCTCTTCTGATGACGCGCCTTCTGGGACTCAACGACACGCAGAGCGGTGTTTTGACGCTGACCTTCAAGGTGGCCGACGATCATGGCCTGCTGCTTCTGGATCTGAAGGATCTGCGGGCGATGCTGCAGTTTGTCGGCGACAATGCCGCCCGCGTCCG
>JAFZPK010000035.1 GCA_017552515.1 Deltaproteobacteria bacterium
ACCAATATCGCCCTGATGACCGGCCAATCCCCGGCCATGGCCTGATCCCAAAAGCATACGGAAGGAGAACATCATGAGTACCCGTATTGAACAAAGCGCCGGGTATGATGCCGCGCTCTACAGCCAGCTGATTCAGGAAGCCCAGCGACAGAACGTGAGCAGCACGACGGTGGACAATGCGCTCCTGCAGGCAATAGACGCGGGCAAAAGTTTTACGGAAGCGGTACGACAGGTTCAGAACGATCTGCCCACACTGGCCCCGCCGAACGCCGGCAACATCAGCGCGGCGCTGAAGGAGTGGAGCGGCCTGGCCAGCGCCAGTCCCTGCGCGCTGATGGCGGCCCTCCTGATCCAGGATTCCGCCGAATCGTACCGCCAAAACCGTGACCGCATCCAGGAGGAGGGCAACAACATCGCCCAGAAGATAGAGGACGAGGCCAAGAAGCTGGAGAAAGGTGCCATGCAGAAGTTCTGGTGCGCCATTGCCGCCAATACGGTGACCATCGCCACTTCCGCGGGCAGCATGGCCATCTCGCTGGGCGCGGGCAAGGCCGGCCAAATGGGGGACGCGACGCGGGCGGCCTTCGCCCAGGCCAACAGCGGGATCGGAAGCGGCGTAGCCGGCGCCATCAACGCCGGCGGAGACTACGCCCAGGCCCTGCGCCAGGCCGAAGCCAAGAAGATCGAGGCCGATCAGGAGCGCCTCCGCACCGTACAGGAGCTGCTCAAACAGCACAACGAGCAGCTGCGCGACGTGATCTCCAAGGCGCTGGATTTCATGAACAGCATGCAGGCCAATATGAACCAGACCAGGGCAAGAATTCTGGGCTGACGGCGTATCGGTATCTCCCAAAATCCTCTTCATGTCCAACCACTGCCGGGGCAGCCAGGCGAGAAGCATTGCCTTCAAGGTTGTCCCGGCAGCGATCTTTTCCCACTTAGCCTTCCCCCAAAAACTGCCGCATGGCGGAAAGCACCGCCTGCGTATCGCCCTCGGCACGGCGCGTTTCGGGCAGGGAATCCAGAAACAGTGCGCCGTAATACTTGTTGACCACGCGGCTGTCGAGAATCAGTACCACGCCGCGATCGGAACGGCTGCGGATCAGCCGCCCGAAGCCCTGCTTGAACCGGATCACCGCCTGCGGCACGGTATATTCGCGGAAAGGATCGCCGCCCTCGCGCTGCAGGGCCTCGACGCGCGCCTGCTGAATCGGTTCGGTGGGGACCCTAAACGGCAGCTTGACGATGATGATCTGTTCCAGCGCCCGCCCCGGCACATCCACGCCCTCCCAAAAGGAGTCGGTGGCAAACAGCACGCTGGTGGGATCGCTCACAAAGGTTTGCAGCAACCGGTGCCGGCTGTCGTCTCCCTGGCACAGGCAGCGATAACCGCGCGCTCTCAGGGATGGCGCGGCTTCGGCAAAAACCCGCCTGAGCAGCGTATAGGCGGTAAAAAGCACGAAGGTGCGGCCATCCGCGGCCAGTATCGCCCGTTCACACAGATCGCGGGCAGCCGCCGGAAAGTGGTCGCTGTTGGGGTCGGGCAAATCGTTGGGCAGGGCAACCAGCGCCTGGTTGGGAAAATCGAAGGGCGAAGCCAGCTGCAATTCGCTTAAGCGGGCATTCTCCTCCGCAAGCCCCACCCGCGCCCGGAAGTAGCCGAACGACTTGCGCACCGCCAGCGTCGCGCTGGTCAGCACCACCGTTTTGTGATGCTCGAACAGATGTTCGCGCAGCAGAGGCGCGACGGTTAATGGCGCGACGCAGAGCCGGCAAATGACGCCCGATGCGCGCCCGATGCGCCCCTGCGTCACCTCCATCCAGACGCAGTGGTCTTCGTCGCAGTCCACAAACAGCCGCAGGGAGACCGCCAGCCTTTCCAACCTTCCCGCCGCGGCCGATACATCCACCAGCACCGCAGCCAGTTTCTCCCCTTCCAGATCCTCGCAACGCTCAATCAGGCCGCGCAAGCCCTTTGCAAGCGCGCAGGTATCGCTCTCCAGTTCCAGCACCTTTTCGCGGACCGTTTCCCAGACTCCGGAAACGGAAAAGGCGCCGGTCACGCGAAGGCGCACATCTCCCTGGGGCTGCTGCGTAAATTCACGCACCCGGAAGGCCACGTCTTCCAGCGTTGAAATCGCTTTTTCCCGCAGCCGGTCGCCTTCCTTCGCCAGTTTTTGAACCGTTTCAAAGAAATCAACGTAGAGCGCGTTCTCCGACGACGGAATCAGCATGGAAAGGCTGTTCAGCAGCCGCGGCAGAAAACCCGCGTCAACCTTGCGGGGATGGCGCAGACGGTTGAGCAGCCGCACAAAACCAAAGCGGGTCACCTCACTGGAGAAGAAACGGGTTGCCCCGTCTTCCAGATGGTGCGCCTCGTCCAGAATCAGCCGGGTGCTGGCCGGAAGCAGCGCGGTGGCCGAATAGTTGCCGCTCTGCGCGCGGATGGCCAGATCGGCCAGCAACAGCGCATGGTTGACCACCAGCAGATCCGCCTGCGAGGCCAGCCGCCGTGCCCGCTGCAAAAAACAGTCGCTGAAAAAGGGACAGAGCACATGGAGACACTGATCCAGTTCGCAGCAAACTTCCTCCCAAACCGTTTCCGACGGCGCAAAGGGCATCGAAGCCCGTGAACCATCCCGTGTTTCCAGGCACCATTCGGCAATTCGCTCCAATTCCGGTTTTTGCGCAGTCTCCAGCAGATCCGGCTCCTGCCGCGCGTCATCCAGACGCCGCCGGCACAGATAGTTGGAACGCCCCTTGAGAAGCGCGGCGCGGAACCCGACGCCGCTGGCATGGCGCAGCAGGGGAATATCCTTGGAGATCAGCTGTTCCTGCAAATTGATGGTATTGGTCGAGACAATGACCCGCTCCCGGTTGGATGTACTCCAGAGCACCGCCGGCAGCAGATAGGCCAGGCTCTTGCCGGTGCCGGTGCCGGCTTCCACCAGGGCCAGCCGATCCTGATTGAAAGCCTCCGCAACCGTCAGCGCCATGCGCAACTGTTCCGGACGTTCCTCATAACCGGAAAGCGCGGCCGCAAAGCGGCCATCCGGAGCGAAACACCGGCCAATCGTTTCCAAATCCAGAGGAATAATCTTGTTTTGCGGCAGTGGTTCCACAACTCTGTACACATTGTTCACAGAGTTGTCCACAATATAGAAGGCCACGCTCAAGGTCGCCAACTGCGCGGCAATACTGATATCCGGCGAAGAAGGCCGCAGATCTCCGGAGGGATGGTTGTGAATAACGACGCCCCCCGCCTCGCAACGGGCGGCAACCGCCGGCACAGCATTATGCGAACCGCGGGCCGCGACCCTTACCTGTGCAACCTGCGCCTTTTCGTTCAGCGTGCCGACAAAAAACACCTCGTTGCCGTTTGCCGCGGCGATTTCCGAGCGCAGCTCATGGACAACG
>JAFZPK010000004.1 GCA_017552515.1 Deltaproteobacteria bacterium
CCGTCCTCCACCCAGCCCTGGGGATAGGCACCGACTTCGAAGGTCACGTAGAACATGATGTACATCACGGCCAGCATGATCAGCGGACCAACCAGCGTGTGGGTGAAGACCTTGTCCAGGGTGTCGGTCAGGGCCATGCGGTTTTTGGTGGGATCCCTTTCCACAACGCCGTCGCGGAGCAGGCTGCGGATGTAGCCGTAGCGGTAGTCGGTGATGAGCGAATCCGGCGCCGTCTGCAGGGTTTTCTTCGTGTGCAGCGTCACGTTGTCGACTATTTGGGAAAGCGTTCTGGCCAGCGTCATGTCGGCTTTCTTCAGCTCCTCCCAGATGCGTTCGTCGTTTTCCATCGCCTACACTGCCACCCAGCGGGCAGGATAGCGCTGGGTTAAAACGTTTGCCTCGGTTATCTTCTGTTCCATCTCATCCAGAGCCGGATCCAGATCCGGGCCGTAGGAGATGCGCAACATGCCGGGCTGTTCCTTCTGCGTACCGTAGCTCAGGGCGGCGCGCATGGCCTCGTCGAGGCCTTCACCGGTCCGGGCGACCATCGGAACCACAGGCACGCCCATCTTTTCGGAAAGCTTCTTCATGTCGATGGTAATACCGCCCTTGCGGGCCTCGTCCATCATGTTGCAGGCGAGGACCAGCGGCATCCCCATTTCGCGGATCTGCACCGCCAGGAGCATGCTGCGCTCCAGCGCTCCCGCCTCGACGATGTCGATGGTGGCCATTATCCGCTCTTTTGGATCCTCCGGAGCCAGCACTTCACGGGCAACAAGCTCTTCCGGAGAGTAGGCGGTCAATGAATAGGTACCGGGCAGGTCGACCAGGAGAACTTTATGCCCGTCCACTGTGAGAAGGCCTTCCTTGCGGTCCACGGTAACACCGGGATAGTTGCCAACATGCTGATGGGCGCCGGTGTAGCGGTTGAAGGCCGTGGTCTTGCCGCAGTTGGGATTGCCGGCCAGCGCGATCCGGGGAAGTCCGCCGGGAAACGGGAGAACGTTGTAGGCGGTGGCTTCGGCGATCTGCGAAGGATCCAGCTTGCCACCCTTGCATTTGTCGCAGGAACAAATCATAACAGGGCCTCCACGGTGACGTTGTCTGCCTCGTTGTTGCGCAGGGCCACTGTAATGCCCATCAGGCGCAGGGCCAGTGGATCACCCAGCGGCGCGCATCCGACAACTTCCACTTCGGCGCCGGGGAGGAGCCCCATGTCCCGAATACGGCGGCCCATTTCTCCCTGGGCGGATATGCTCACGACTTTTCCCTTGTTGCCGGGCTGAAGTTCCCGAAGACTGAGAATGCTCATAAGATTCCTCCTTTGTTGTCCTTCCTCTGTCCAATAAACTGGCAGGCGGCGTCATCATGCCGCCCAAAATAAATTCAAAGTTCAAAACTGGTCAGAGAGATGGGGGATGGGACTCTTTCACCTTTGAGGGACTGACAACTGAAAAAATGCAGCTGCCGTTTGGAGAAAGCGGCAGCTGCCAAGGCAGAATCCCCTTTCTGTGGTGATGATGGCCTATTCCCCTAAAATGTTTTTCCTCTCTGTCGTTGTTCAAGCTAAGCAGGCTTAGTTCTCATCTACACACAAAATTTCTACAGACAAATTATAACTGTGTCAAGAATAAAAATTAGTCTAACAAAACTTTTGCTTTTTCCAAATAAACTATCAGGCACTGCCGCTGCCAGGAGAGAAACCTGTCTTGTGAAGGTTGGGTGAGGTTTTCAGCTTCTTTTGAGGAGGGGGAAAGAATGAAAAAAAATGCAGCTGCCGCTTCCTCCAAGCGGCAGCTGCCAAGGCAGAATCCCCTTTCTGCGGTGAGACATTCCCCTCTATCCGTTGCTGCACTTTTTACGGAACGAATGTGTTTTTCTTCCGCGCACAAAACTTGTATCTGAAAAAGTATGATCAAGTCAAGAAAAAAGTTAGTCAAAAAAAACTTTTTTAGAAAATAAAAACATGATGGGCAAAGGACAATGGAAACACTCAGGTTTTTGGAACAGGGGCGGGAGGATCCACTCCAAGCCGGATGTCGCGCATGGGGATGCCAATAAGCCCGTTGCAGACGCTGGTGGATTGCGAGTTGAAGACCAGCGCGTCGTGGATCCAGCAGTGCTGGACATGTTCCTCCTGCGTGCCTTCTGCCAGCGCCGCTGCACAGACGTATTCACCGGAGGGAAGGATGGGCATGCGGAAGGTGAAGGCCGCGGAAAAACGCTGCCCCGGCTGCAGATGGAGGGGATGATGCAGATGGGAGAGAAAGGTGTTGTCGCCAAACAGGTTTTGACCCAGGCGATCCTTGATGTAGAAGCCGACGATGGGGCTGAAGAGGGGCTGCAGCGCCTGGCAGCGGACAACCAGCCGTACCATTTCGCCGCCGACGACCCAGTTCAGGGGCGTCTCCGTCAGATCGGTCATCAGCACCTGGGTGATGACCGCTCCGCCCTTTCCAAAGGAATGTTCGTCGGAAAAGGAGAAAACCTGAATATCGTTGCGCAAGGGGCTGGCGTTCAGCAGATCCTGGCGCATGTCGCGGAAGTCCTCCGGAACAGGAGCAGGAGGCGCCTCTTCTTTCTGCGCGGCCTCCAGTTCGCTTTTTCCCTGGACACCTTCAAAGAGCATTTCCAGATACTTTTCCGTTACCTCTTTTGCGGAGCCGATCATGTGCATTTTCCCCTCGGAGAGCAGGATCGCACGTTGGCAGAGGCTGTTGACGGCGGCAATGTCATGGCTGACGAACAGTACGGTGTGGTTGGCCATGAAGTTGCGCAGAAAGCGCATGCATTTCTGGGTAAAGAGCGCGTCGCCTACCGCCAGCGCCTCGTCGATGATCAGCACGTCGGCATCAACGTGCGCGATGACCGAGAAGGCCAGCCGGACCACCATGCCACTGGAATAGCTCTTGACCGGCTGCTCGATAAAATCGCCTATTTCGGCAAAGGCCACGATGTCGTCGTAGCGTTCGGCGATCTCCTTTTCAGAAAGGCCCAGGATGGCCGCGTTCATCCAGATGTTTTCCCGCCCTGTGAATTCGGGATTGAAACCGCTGCCCAGTTCCAGCAGGGCGGCGACGCGGCCCGTCATTTCCACCGTGCCGGAAGTAGGAGCCAAAGTGCCGGTGATGATCTGCAGCAACGTACTCTTGCCCGCACCGTTGCGGCCGATGATCCCCACGCATTCGCCACGTTGCACGTCGAAGGAAATGTCATCCAGTGCCCTGAAGGTGCGGTAGAAAGTCTTTTTGCCGTGCCAGAGCATCTGCCAGAGGCGGTGGATGGGCTTTTCATAGAGTTGAAAGCACTTGGAGACTTGCCGGACGCGGATTGCCGGCGTTTCGGATGCCTCAGAGCACATCGGCGAATCCCTTCTTGGTTTTCAGGAACCAGACCAGCCCCATCTGGAAAAACACGAGGGAGACGAGCAGGGCCTGGATACAGAACAGCCAGTCCGGCGCCTGCCGGAACAGAAACAGGTTGCGGGTCTGTTCAACAAGCGCGGTCAGCGGGTTGAGCTGCAGCAGCAGCCGGTACTTTTCCGGCACGATCTCCAGGGGGTAGAAGATCGGCGTCATGAAAAATAAGATCTGCGTGACAACACCGACCAGATAGGGCAAATCGCGCAGGTACACCCCCAGAGAAGCCACAAAGTAACTGATGCCCAGCGTAAACAGCGTCAACGGCACAAGCGTGGCCGGCAGCAGCAGCATGGTCCAGAAGAGCTGGTGCTGGGTCAGCAGCACCCCCAGGAGCAGAAGAACAAACCAGACCAGACCGAACACGACCGTGCTGACCACACTGGCCAGCGGCAGCAACTCCAGCGGGAAGATCACTTTCTTGACCAGATTGCTGTTGGCGGGAATGAGTGAACTGCACGTGTTGATGCTTTCGCTGAAGATGTTGTAAACCGCCATGCCGCAGAACATGATCACTGCAAACGAACCGGAACCGCCGTCCGGATTCAGTCCCCAGCGTGTCTTGAAGACCACGCTGAAGACGAAGGTATAGACGGACAGCATCATAAGCGGATAGACGAGACTCCAGACCGCTCCCAGGGCGGAGCCCCGGTAGCGGGCCGCGAGATTGCGCACGATCTGCTGCTTGAGCAGACTCCGGTAGCGGATGATGATGCGCACAGCCAGCAAAGGATCGCAGAGATTGCGCAGGATCATGTTGTGCTTCTCCTTGCGGGAATGGGCGGATTTTCTTTCAGGCCTCCGGATGCTTGCGGGATGTGGGCAGCTGATAGGCGATCTTCCCCTCGGCGATTTCGCGCAGCGCCAGCACCACCTTCTTGTTGTTGTCCGGATTGGGGATCAGCGGAACGGAGCGGCGGTAGAGCTGTTTGGTGCGTTTGGCCGCCACCATCACCAGCAAAAAGCAGTTGGGAATCACTTTCAGACAATCTTCAACAGTTACTCTTGCCATGGCAAACCTCTTTCTCTTTCACGGGTTCGTATGAAAATCTGTTTCAGGCGTTCTGCGTCAGGCGCGCGCCTTTTCCAGCGCGTCATAACGGCGTTGGGTGCGGCAGTGCTCCGCGGTGATGATGGCGCACAGTTCCGCCACCGCCTGATCAAAGTCGTCGTTTATCACAATATAGTCATAGCCGTCGGCGGATGCCATCTCCTGCCGGGCGTTGTGAAGGCGCAAACGGATCGATTCCTCGCTGTCGGTGGCGCGTTTGCGCAGCCGGTTTTCCAGCTCCTCAAGGCTGGGCGGCAGAATGAAAATGAAAATGGCGTCCAGTTTCTGGCGTTTCAAAATGGCCGCTCCCTGGCAGTCGATATCCAGCAGGATATCGGTTCCGGCCGCGCGGGCCGCGTCGATCGTCGCCTTTTTGGTGCCATAGCGCCGCCCATGGACGTTCGCCCATTCGACAAAGGCGCCTTTTTCCACCAGATCGTCGAATTCGGCGTCATCGACAAAAAAATAGTCCACGCCGTCCCGCTCATTGGGGCGGGGCGGGCGCGTGGTGCAGGATATGGAAGGCCGCAGGGAGGGAAAGATCTGAAACAGTTTTCGGCTCAACGTGGTCTTTCCCGCTCCCGACGGCGCGGAGATGACCAGCAGCAATCCTGGATGGGGGGACTCTTTACATGACATTTTGCACCTGCTCCCGGATCTTTTCCAGCTCGCCCTTGGCCGCTACCGTCAGCTGGCTTAGGGTAATGTCGTTGGCTTTGGATCCTATGGTGTTAATTTCCCGGCCCATTTCCTGGGTGAGAAAGTCGAGTTGCCGCCCGGTTGCGCCGTTTCCGGCCAGCAGCGTCCGGAACTGTTCCAGATGGCTGCCCATGCGGGCGATTTCTTCGCTGACGTCGCAGCGATCCGCGAAAAAGGCCACTTCCTGGGCGATCCGCTGTGGATCAAAGGCCAGCTCCGGCTCCAGTTTTTTCAGGCGATCCAGCAGTTTCAGACGCCAGATCCTGGGCACTTCCGGCGCGCGCTGCGTCATCTTTTTGACCAGCTCTTCAATGATGGCAAGCCGCTGGGCAATGTCGTCCGCAAGGGCTGCGCCTTCCGTCGCCCGCATGGTTCGTACCGCCTCAAGTGCCCCCTCCAGCGCGCCCAGCACATTACGTTCCATGGTCTCCTGCGGAATGTCGGGCACGTCTGTGCTGATAACCTCTTTCTGGGCGGCCAGCAGCCCCAGCGAAATATCGCCCGACAGTTGCAGCTCCCGGCTCATTTCACCAAAGATTTCCCGGTAACGGCCGGCCACTTCCCGATCCCAGTGGGGCAAGATTCTGGTGCCGCCGGCAGCCTCCTGGGTGATGAAGATGTCAATTTTCCCGCGTACCAATGCGTCCGCGGCCTTTTTCCGGATAGTCCCTTCAAAGGCCAGCAACGCATGCGGCGCCTTGATGGAAACGTCGCAGAACCGGTGGTTCAGCGTGCGAATTTCCACGGCGAACACGGCGTCATCGCTGCCGGCGCTGCTTTTGCCATAGCCTGTCATGCTCTCTATCATGGTCGTTGTTGCTCCTAGGATAATGTTCCGGGAATGGGGAAATAAGTATTGAAAGGAGCTTTACAGCATTCCCAGAATATCGTCAATCGTTGCGCCCGCAATATAGTCGCCGATATGGGCCAGAGCCGTTTCAAGCGCTTTCTGTTCCAGCCGCGTGCCTTCCAGCGTGCGTTCCAGTTCCCGGGTCTCGCGCACGCCGAAATAGTCGCCGCAAATATGCACGGCGGTGAGCACCCCATGCTCGGCACTGCACTGTATCTCAACCGTGCCAAAGGGGAAACGTTTCCGGCAGATGCGGTCGTACTGGCGGGAAACACCGTAGGTATATTCCCAGGAGGCGTACCTGGCGGCAAGCCGGGTAATGGCTTCGCGTTCTTCGGTGCTGAAACCGCGTTGTACGCCGCCGAAAGCATCCTGGAGCCTTTGCATGAAAACCGTCACATCGGGCGCGTTGGGCAGCAGATCGGCGATGTTGCCGACACGCGCGCGGATGCTTTTGACGCCCTTGGCGCGTATCTTTTCGATGTCTACGGTTAACGCGCTCTCCAGGCGATCGAGATCGACACTGTAGAGCAGGGTGCCGTGATGCAGCACCCGTTTTTTGCCATTGGCCATGGTTTGGACGCATTGCGCGTTGCCGGAGATCTTTTTGCCGCCCGCCATCAGATCGTTTCGTCCGGAGAGCTCGGCCTCGATGCCCAGAGCGCGGAGCGCTTCGCAAACCGGCGCGGTGAAACGGGCGAAATCCAGAGCGCCGCCGCTTCCCGAAGGGGGCAGGAAGGTGAAATTCACATTGCCCAGATCATGAAAGACCGCTCCGCCTCCGGTTATGCGCCGTACCACATGGATGCCCTCCCGGCGGACAAAGTCCGCGTTGATTTCGGAAAAGGCGTTCTGGTTGCGCCCCAGGATAACGCTTGGTTCGTTGCGCCACAGCATGACGATTTCACCGTCGATATGGTGCAGCAGGTACTCCTCCGCTGCCAGATTGAAGCGGGGATCGGTACTGGGGTTGACAATGGTCAGCATGGGGAAGCATCCTTTTCCTTTTCCGGGGGATGGGGAGACGCTATGGCCGGTTCCTGGGAAGCCTGATTGAGGGCGGCTTCAAACTCGCGCACCGCGTCCGCGTCGGGAGCGGACCAGCTGGCCAGCAGTTCGATGCGATCCCCCACACCCAAAAGCAGTTCTTTTCCATGCACTTCGACGAGGCAGAGAAATTTGCGGGGGGCGATGCCCCGGCTGTCAAGCACATGAATGATGCCGGAACGAATCGTTGGAAAAATCTTGAGCCTTTTTCCCAGCAAAACTGTGCCGAAGATGAGCACTATGCCCACAAGGGCCACTATTGCCATCATCCGGATGCTGTCCGTAAAGGGCATCTCCGCCGCGCTCTGCGTGGCAAGGGCGGTTGCCGGAAAAGCCAGAAGGGCGCCCATCATCCATGCGAAATTTTTCATACGCCGTCCTTTTCTCCCTGGTGCCGTGTTGTCCTGAAAAACTCAAGTCGGTTTTTAAATTCGTTCTTTACCGGCTTGACGTTGATGATACCATTTAGAATGTTTACATTAATAAAAATATTTATGTGTCCAAAATAAACCGGTCATGATTCCCCGGAAGTTTGCAGGAGCTCTTGCCGCGTTGGGCAAAGGGGGGCGAAAAGAATGACGGAAAGGAGGCCCGATGACTGATTGGAACGATATTCTGAAAACGGTGCGCTCGGTGCATGCCGACGCCGATATCCGAGATCTGCAGCGAGCCTATCTGCTTTGTTGCCGGGTTTGTACCGGTGAGGATCCGCAGGCCGGCGAACCCCGGCTGCGGCATCCGCTGGAAGTGGCGCGCATTCTGGCCGGGCTGAAAATGGACATGGACACGGTGGCGGCCGGGATGCTGCACGAACTGCCGGAGGACGGCCTGGTCACGCTGAAGGAACTGCGTGACGAATTCGGTGCGGGCATCGCCGATTTGGTGGAGAGCGTCAACCAGATCGGAAAAATAAGCTTTCACAGCGGTGAGGAAAAACAGGCCGAGAATTTCCGCAAGATGCTGCTGGCAACCGCCCGGGATATCCGGGTGGTGATCGTGCGGCTTGCGGATCGGCTGGATACGCTGCGGATTCTGGAGCGGTATCCGGAAAGCGTGCGGCGTCAGGCAGCGCAGGAGATTTTTGATATTTATGCGCCGCTGGCCAACCGTTTGGGCATAAGCTGGCTCAAATGTGAACTGGAAGACTATGCCTTCCGTTACCTGATGCCGGATGTGTACGCCGATCTGGCCGCCAAGGTGGCCGCCAAGCTCAAGGAGCGCGATGACTATATCACTTCGACCAAACGGGAAATCGAGGACATTATGAAGCGTCACGGCCTGCGGGGAACCGTTACCGGACGCATCAAGCATCTGTACTCCATCTACGCCAAGCTGAAACGCCAGAAGATCGAATTTGAGCAGCTTTATGATCTCGCAGCCTTCCGCGTCATTGTCCGTGATGTCGGCGACTGCTATGCCATGCTGGGGATCGTGCATTCCGAATGGCGGCCGATACCGGGCCGGGTCAAGGACTATATCGCCCTCCCCAAGGCGAACATGTACCAGTCGCTGCATACGACGGTCATGGGACCCAGCGGCAAGCCGATAGAGATCCAGATTCGCACGGAAGAGATGCACCGGGTTGCCGAAGCGGGCATTGCCGCGCACTGGAAGTACAAGGAAGGGCGGGTCGCCGAGCGCATGGATCCGCGCGAGAGCGGGCAGCTGGCCTGGCTGCGCCAGATGCTGGAATGGCATCAGGAACTTCAGGGGTCACGCGAATTTTTGCAGTCGGTCAAAAGCGATCTGCTCTCCGACATGGTGTATGTGTTCACGCCCACGGGTGAGGTGCGGGAACTGCCGAGGGGCGCGACGCCTATCGACTTTGCCTACAGCATCCACTCCGGTCTGGGCGATCATTGTTTTGGCGCCAAGGTGGACGGACGGCTGGTGCCGCTGCGCACCGAACTGGCCAACGGCAATATTGTCGAGGTGCTGACTTCCTCCAGCCAGACGCCGAGCAAGGACTGGCTGAACTTTGTCCGGACCAGCAAGGCGCGCAACAAGATCCGGCAATGGATTAAAACCGCCGAACGGAGCAAGAGCATCGAGCTGGGGCGGGAAATGCTGGAAAAGGAACTGCGCCGTCATGGCGCAAGCCTCAAGAGAGCCTTGCAGATGGAAGCTTTTCACGCCCTGGCGGCCGAGCGGGGCTTCAAAAACGAGGAGGATCTGCTCGCGGCGCTGGGTTACGGCAAGATCACGCTGGGGCAGATTGTGGGGAAGCTCTTCCCCGAAGAGCATCCGCATCCGGGGCCTTTTTTGAACATTCCGGAAAACGCGCCCGCGCGTCCCGGTTCCCCTCGGGGCTCGGTGGTGCGCATTCAGGGGCTGGACAATGTGCTGTTTCACTTTGCCAAGTGCTGCAATCCGCTGCCGGGCGACAGGGTGGTGGGCTTTATCACCCGCGGCCGGGGCATTACCGTGCATGTGGCGGATTGCCCGCATGTGCATAACGAGGATCCCGAGCGGCTGGTGGAAGTGGAGTGGCCGGGCCGGGAGAGCGCGCCCCGGGGGGTGAAAATCCGGGTTTTTTGCCGCAACCGCAAGGGAGCGTTGGCCGCCATGACCGGCGCTATCACCGATTGCGAGGCCAATATTCTAAGCGCGGTCATTTCTTCCCGCGACGAGATGTATGGCGTGAATCTGTTTGAAATTGAAGTCAGCGGACTGGATCATCTCAACCGGGTGTTCGATGCGCTGACGCGTCTGAAGGATGTGGATCGGGTGGAACGGGTGCATAGCTGAGGAGGTCCGGCACCATGATAGTGAGTGCCAGTCGCCGCACCGATCTGCCGGCCTTCTATGCGCCGTGGCTGATGAACCGTCTGCGGGCAGGGGAAGTGCTGGTGCCGTATCCGCGCCGCCGGATGCGTCTGGCGCGAATTGGCCTTGCGCCCGGGCAGGTGGAGGCCCTGCTTTTCTGGAGCAAGAACCCTGCTCCGCTTTTGCCCTTTCTGGATGAGCTGGAGGCGCGGGGCCTGACCTGCCTCTTGCAGTACACTTTGAATCCGTATGGCACGGCGCTGGAACCGGCGTTGCCGCCTCTGTCTGTCCGCCTGGAAACCTTGCACGCCTTTGCGGCGCGCTGGGGAGCCCAAAAAATTGTCTGGCGTTATGACCCGATTATTGTGACCGCCGCCTTTCCTGCCGTCTGGCATGCGGAGCAATTTGAAAAGCTCTGCAAAGAAGTTGCGGGCGCGGTGCGCGGCTGCGTCATCAGCTTTGTCGATGGGTACCGCCATCTGCGTGGTGCTTTTGATGAAGTGGATGAAACCACGATGCGCGGGATTGCCCGTGCCTTTGCCGGGATAGCCGGGCGATTTGGACTGCCGCTGACGACCTGCGCCGAGCCCCTGGATCTGGAAGAATTTGGCATCATGCATGGCGCCTGTATTGATGGCAACTGGCTGCGCGAGGTCACAGGACGGCCGTTTTCCTTCCGCAAGGATCCCGGTCAGCGTGCCGCCTGCCGCTGCGTGGCCAGTGTGGATATTGGCGCGTATGATACCTGCCTGCATGGCTGCGCCTACTGTTATGCCACGACCTCGGCTGCCCTTTGCGCACGGCGTCATGCCGTCCACCATCCGGATTCACCGCTTTTGATTGGATATCCGCAGGGAACGGAAACCATCATCGATCGTCTGTGAGCAACTTTCGTAAAACGAAGAGCCTTCCTCCCGGGCATTTGGTGGGGAAAAACTAAAACAGATCGTTGAGCAATTCGGTACCGAGTTTTCTCAGCGCCTTGAGGCTTTTTTTGTCTTTTTTCAGCGTTTCCTGCAAGGTTTGGCTGCTGTCTCCCTTGAATTGCCGGAGGAAGGCGCTGTCCGGCTGGCAGACAGGCCGTGAAAATTTTCCGCTGATGCGCAGGGGAACGGTGACCATCTCGTCGTTTGGGCCTGAGCCGCGCAGCGCCAGCCCCAGATTGAGTGTTTCCCGTACCAGATTGGCCTCGCCCGTGGCTTGCATCCGAAGCGGTGGCCGCTCGAAAATGGTTTCGCCCAAAATCATTCGGCCGTCGGTGATGGTGAAGGAACTGTGCGCTTTGGAAAAATCGAATTTGCCTTTTTCCAGGGCCGGGATTTTCCAGAACGTGGAGAGCGTGTCCAAGGCCGGGGGAAAGAGCAGGGTGCCCTGTTTCATGTCCAAAGTTCCGTTGCCGGAGAGTGTGGCAGGAAATCGCGCGGGATTGGCGCTCAGGTTGAAACTGGCGTTGAGCGCGCCCTGCGGGCTTGATATGCCTGTCACATCCTGCATGAGCCGCCCGATCTGCACAGAGTTCAGCTGCATGTTGGCTTGCAGCTGCTGCTGGCGATGGTACCAGTCGAAGGAGCCCTTGCCCGTGCCGTCGTAGAGTTTGAGCGCCAGTGGAACATGGCAGCGTTCCTGGGCGCATTCCACCCGGGCGCCTATCTCGCGCAGACGCATTTTGCCGATTTTCAGCCGTCCGATTTTCAGGTCACCCTGGATTGCCGGGGTGCTGGGGATGGCTTTCCTGCCCTTTTCGGAGGGTGAAACGGGTGTTTCCGCACGTCTCATGAAAAAGGCGTCTGCGGGAAAATAGCGGTCGGCATCCAGGTTGTTCAAATGGGCCTTTACCTTGACCGTGTTCCAATTTGTCTCCAGTGAAAAATCCAGTGTGGAGTCGTCCAGGCGTAAAATGCCTCCCTCGATTTTCAGGGCATGAGGTGTTCCGGTGAGACGCGCTTCAAGAGAGGCGTGTGACAGAGCCTCCGGGTCGGCCAGACGGGGGAAATCACGTCCCAGTGCGGCCAGCAGGCCGCGGGGGGAGAGATGCTCGATATAGACGGTGATGTTGCCGGAGGGCTGCTTCCCCAGCGCAATCTCGCCTTCCAGATGCAGAAGGTTCTCCTGGGCCAGCCTTGCGTTGATGTTGAGATCGGCCGGTTCTCCTTCCGAGAGATCGTCCAACGGTCCTACCTGGCCGGTTAGCTCCAGTTGCGCTCCGTTGAAATCGCCGGTCAGGGTGAGCTGAACGGGCCGCTTCATCTCGATGCCGCGTGC
>JAFZPK010000036.1 GCA_017552515.1 Deltaproteobacteria bacterium
GCCGCCAGCAGTACCGCAAGCGCCGTCATACACCAGCAGCGCCGCCGGGAACTTGAGCAGCAGGACAAAGGGCAGCAACTACGGAACAGCACCCCTCTCAGTGCCGCCACCCGGCGCAGCCCCGCATAAAAGGGATAGTTCAGCAACGCACAGGGAGACGCGCCCCAGCGCCAGCACCCGCAGAAGGCACCAAAGGCCCACAGCAGATAGAAGCCCAGAAAAACCCAAAACAACGGCCCAAATGGGCCGCTGCGATCGACGAACAGGAGCAGGAGAAAATGCGCCGGAATCAGAAACGCATCCAGCCAGCCGGTCACCTGCCGGCGCAAAAAACGCAGGGCGAATCCGCCTGTCCGCAAGGGATTGGCGGCCCGTCCAACACGCAGCAGGCTGTCCAGACAATCCCGGGCTTGCCGCGCGGCATCCTGAAGAAGCTGGGCGGAATTCCTCACAGGCACGGCATAGCGCGCCTCCGAGTCCTGCACACTGCGAAAACCGCAGGCCACAACCGCAAGCGGCGTCACAACCGCGTTGCGTTCCCCGGTTTTCAGCGGATCATACAAGAAACGGCGCAGGCCCCACAGCGCCCCGTCGGCCCCCACCACCGAACCGCAGCAGGATTCCCACTCCCGCAAGCGGACGTTCCATCGGCGCCACAGTTCCGCCCCATGTTCGGCAGCCGAAAATTCCCCGTTCCCACCACCACTTGCGGGCGCACCGGTCACCAGGCCCACCCGGGGATCCGCAAAATTGCGCACCAGACGGCGCAACGCCTGTGGATCAAGCAGGGAAGCAGCATCTGAAAAGACCACTATCTCGCTTGTGACCTCCACCATCAAGCGGTTCAGGGCCAGCGTCTCGTCAGCCGGTCCATTCTGGACAAGCAGCAAGACGCCGCTCCGGGCAAAACTGCTGACGATACTGTTGGTCTCGTCGGTTGATCCGGCGGAGACCACCCAGATCTTCAGGCGTTCGGCCGGATAGTCCAGCGCCAGTACATTTTCCAGCTTCTTCCGGATCGTGGCAGCTGCGTTGGAAGCACAAAGCACCAAAGTCACTTCCGGTACAAAGGCATCGTCATAACGCGGGTAGGCCCGGGCGAATCTGGCTCGCAAATACATAAACAGCGGATAGAGCAGCCATGCGCACAGCAGCACAAGCGTCAAAATAAGCAAAAGGATGTCGAGCATAGGCAAAGGATCCCTCAGCGCAGGCCCATCACCCGCTCCAGGGCGGCCACCGCAATCTGGTAGTCATACAGCGCGCCGGTCAGCACATTGCGGGCATCGGCGTAGGACACCTGCGCGTCCGTCACCTCAATCGGATTGCCAACGCCGGTGCGGTAGCGTCCCTGGGCGATATCAAAATTCTCTCTGGCCTGCCGCACCGCCAGCCGCGCGGTGCCGATGCGTTCCTGCGCCTCATGCAGATTCAGCCAGGCCTGCTGCGCCTCCAGGACGATTATCTGTTTCAATGCGTCTTCGCGGGCTTCCTCCGCCTTGCGGTTGGCACGCGCCTCCAGCACCTCGTGGCGGGTTCTCAGGCCGGTAAAGAGCGGCAGGGTGACCGCGGCCCCCACCTGCCATTCCCGATCCAGCGGATGTTCCTCGCCGATCCAGCGGTAGAGCGCCACGCCGTCCAGATGCGGATAGTGCCCGGCCTTTGCCGCCTTCAGCGCTTCGTCCAGCGACTGTTTGCGCAGATCGAGCGACCTCAGATCGGCACGGTTCCGCAGCGCCCGCTCCAGCACGGTTTCCAGCGCAATATACTCAAACTGGCGCTCCAGAATATCTTCCAGACGGTAGTCCGGCGCATCCGGCACGCCCATGGCGTTGTTCAGCCGCACCCGCGCCAGCCGGACCGCGTTTTCGGCGGTGATGAGCCCCAGCCGCGCGCGGCTCAAATCCACCTCGGCCTTGGTCACGTCGAAACGCGGCTTGACGCCGGCCTCAAAAAAGCCCTTCGCCTGCCGCAGATGCTCCTCGTACTGGCGAACGGTCTCGACGGCCACCTGCCAATCGCGCTGGGCCTTCAGCACCCCGAAGTAGGTCTGCCGGACCATAAAATCGATGCGTTCACGTATATCCTCCAGATCCGCCTGCAGGGACTCGGCTTCCAGCCGACGCTTCCGCACCCTGGCCTTCGTCCTGCCGAAGTCGTACAGCAGCTGGCTGGCGCCCAGCTGATGGCTGTACTCGCTGGAAACCTCGCGCTCCGTTCCGGAAGATGCGCGGGAGACTTCGGACGAGCGGCGGTACGACGATTCGGCGCCCAGCTGGGGATAGAGGGCGGCACGCTCCTGCCCGACACGAGCCTGGCCGGCCCGCACATCCTGAAAGCCCGCGCGAAGTTCCGGCTGATGCTCCCAGGCAATTTCGCGGCACTGTTCAAGCGTCAGCAACGCGCCACGCCGCGGCAGTTCCGCTCCCGGCGCAGAACCTGCCAGCAAGACCACCACAAGGGCAAATACGCTTCCACTTTGGCAAAGACAGCGCCTCATACGCCGCATACCACATCTGTCGCGCATGCTTCCTCCACTTCCCTTTGGACATCTTCCGAAAACGCGCCAGAAACAAGGATTGGCAAGGCCCGCAAGTCCACGTATGTTTTTTCTTTTCCAGGAAAAAGATAACCGCTTTTTTCAAGAGAGAAAACATGAAAAATCAAAGGTTTCCAACAAATATTTTGTTTGCTTGACAGCTGGAAGGACTTACTGCCATATTTCGCTGGGTTCATTGGGCAGCACAACCACTTTCATCAACAAAAAAAGGAGGAAAAATCATGCGCAAAACAGCAATCGGCGGTCTCATGATGATGTTGTCGATCCTTGCGGGGTCTCTTACCGTATGGGCGGCGGGGAATACCTACATCAACGGTATTGACGCCAACTTCCCGCCCTTCGCCTACGTCAATCAGAGCGGCCAGCCAGAGGGACTGGATGTGGACGCCATCAATTGGATCGCCAAGAAGATGGGCTTCCAGGTCAAACATCAGCCGATGGACTGGGACGGCATCATTCCCAGCCTGAATGCCAAGAAGATTGACTTCATCGCGTCGGGCATGACCATCACCGAAGAACGCGCCCAGGTTGTCAACTTCAGCATCCCCTACCATAAAGTCGAAAACGTGTTTGTGGCGAAGGCGGATTCCAAACTGACGGTCGAGGACATTCAGACCAAAGGCGGCAAAATCGGCATCCAGCGCGGTACTTCCGAAGCGGAACGCATCGCGGAAGCAAAAGCCAAAAACAATTGGGCCTTTGAGCTGGTTTACTATGATTCCGCTCCGATGGCTGTAGGTGACGTTCTGAACGGCCGCATCATCGCTGCCGCCATGAACGACGCACCTGCCCAGGATGCCGTGAAGAAACAACCCGTCAAGATTATCGGCCTCTGCGGCATTCCCGCCGAAGAGTTCGGCATCGCCGTACGCAAGGAAGACAAGAACCTGCTCCAAATGCTGAACACCGGCCTCAAAATGCTCATGGCCGACCCTTACTGGCAGGAACTGAAAGACAAATACATGAAGTAAGCTTGGGCAAAAACTGACTGAAATGCCGGGGAGAAAGGCGCAAAGGGGCAAAAGACCGCCCGCCTTTCTTCCCGGTTTTTTCATACGTACAAACCGCAAGAAGAAAAAAATACATGATTGGCATTACCACAACCGTTCCTCTGGAAATTCCTCTGGCTGCAGGATTTCAGGTAGCTGACCTCAACAATCTGTTCATCACGCACAAAACGCCGCTCATGATGGTGGAAGATGCCGAAACCGCCGGCTTTCCCCGCAACACCTGCGGCTGGATCAAGGGCCTCTACAGCGCCATCAGGGAAAACAATATCCGCAGAGTGATAGCGGTCACCGAAGGCGACTGCTCTAATACCAAAGCGCTGATGGAGGTGCTGGTCAGCGAGGGAATAGAGACCATACCCTTTGCCTACCCGCTCTCGCGCAAGGCGCCGGTTCTTGAAGCGCAGCTGCGCCAGCTGGCCGAAACCCTGGGCACCACGCTGGAAGCGGCGGAAAAGGTCAAAATCCGGCTGGACAGACTGCGGAAAAAACTTGCGGAGATCGATCGGCTGACCTGGGAGGAAAACCGGGTGAACGGCACGGAAAATCACCTGTTCCTGGTCAACTCTTCGGACATGAAGGGGAATGCAACGGCCTTCGAGCGGGAGATTGACGACTTTCTGGACAAGGCGCGCAAC
>JAFZPK010000037.1 GCA_017552515.1 Deltaproteobacteria bacterium
CCCGCGCCAATTCGGAGCGGCTGCTGAAACGGCTCACGGCCTGAGACTTTTTCGGAAGCGATAATTGACAAGCGCCGCGAGATCGGAAAAAGTAGGCAAATTTTATTGAAAAGAGAAAGACACGCATATTTTCTTTTTATGGAGGCGCATAAATGGAAAAACAGGATTGGGATTTTTTGCGGGAACTGATGGCGGCGCCCAGCCCGTCGGGATACGAACAGCCGGCGCAGCGGCGGCTGCGCCAGGAAATGGAGGGCGTGGCCGACGAGATCCGCACCGACTTTATGGGCAACGTCATTGTACGTATTCGCGGCAAACGGGAAGACGCTCCGCGTGTGATGCTGGCCGGCCACTGCGACGAGATCGGCTTTATTGTCCAGCATATTGATGAGAATGGCTTCATCTACTTCAATCCCATCGGCGGCATCGACCAGCATATCGTGCCGGCGCAGCGGGTGTATGTGCATACCGCCAGCGGCCCGATTCTGGGCGTGGTGGGCAAAAAGCCCATTCATCTCATGGATACCAAGGACCGGGAAACGGTGGTGAAGTTCAAGAACCAGTACATCGACATCGGCACGAGCAGCAAGACGGAGACCGAGAAGCTGGTTGCCATCGGCGATCCGGTCACCTTTACCGCCGAGCTGGAAGTTTTGCAGGGCGATCGTCTGACCTGCCGCGCCTTCGACGACAAGGCCGGGGCCTTCGTTGTGGCTCAGGTGATGAAGGAAATACGGCGGCTGGGCGGCGCGACGGCGGATGTCTACGGTGTCTTTACCGTACAGGAGGAACTGGGGCTGCGCGGCGCGAAGGCCAGCGCCTACGGTGTCGCTCCGGATGTTGGCATTGCCATCGACACCACCTTTGCCTCCGACTGCCCGGATATTGACAAGAAGGAAGTCGGCGAGATGAAGCTGGGAGGGGGCCCCATTATTGCGCGTGGCGCCAATATCAACCCCAAAGTTTTCGAACTCCTGCGGTCAATCGCGCGCGAAAAGGCGATTCCGGTGCAGGTCGAGGCGATAGCCCGCGGCACCGGCACCGACGCCAATGTCATCCAGACCAACCGCGATGGCGTTGCCGCGGGGCTGGTGAGCCTGGCGCTGCGCAACCTGCATACGCCGGCGGAAGTCATCTCCCGCACCGACATGGAAAACGCGGTCAAGTTGCTGGCGGCCGCGGTCATGCGGATCGAGCGGCGGGAAGACTTCATACCAGAGTGATTTTTCAGGGAAAAAGCGGGGTACGGTTTCGGCCGCCCCGCTTTTTCATAATTTTTCCCCCTTTTATTATCCCCAAGTTCAAAAACAGTTCTTCAAGGAGAAAGAAACCATGTTTGACGATTCTATCCGGGAGGGCCTGACATTTGACGATGTGTTGCTGGTTCCGGCGCATTCCACCATTCTTCCGCGGGACGCCGATTTGACCACCTGGCTGACGCACAAGATCCGGCTGAACATTCCCCTGATCTCCGCGGCAATGGATACGGTAACGGAATCCCGGACTGCCATCTGCCTGTCGCGGGAGGGCGGCCTAGGCGTGATTCACAAGAATATGCCCCCGGAGGAACAGGCGCTGGAGGTGGATCGGGTCAAAAAGTCGGAAAGCGGCATGATCGTCAATCCCATCACCGTCAATCCGCATGACCGCATCCGCGATGCACTGGATATCATGAAGAAGTACCGTATCTCCGGCCTGCCGGTGACCGAGGACGGGCGCCTGAAAGGCATCCTGACCAACCGCGACCTGCGTTTTGAAACCGATCTTGATCAGAGTGTTGATCAGGTCATGACCCATGAAAATCTGGTCACGGTGCCGCCGGGCACGACGCTGGAGGAGGCCAAGCGGCATCTGCACAAGCACCGCATCGAAAAGCTTTTGGTGGTGGATGAAAACAACATGCTCAAAGGGCTCATCACCATCAAGGATATCGAAAAGGTGCGCAAGTATCCCAACGCCAGCAAGGACGAACTGGGACGCCTGATCGTGGGCGCCGCCATCGGCCCGGGACCGGATCGTCTCCAGCGCCTGGATCTGCTGATAAAGGCGGGTGTGGACGTGGTGGTGGTGGATACCGCGCATGGCCATTCCCAGGGAGTGATTGACGCGGTGCATGATATCAAGGTGACTTGGCCCAATCTGCAGCTCATCGCCGGCAATGTCGCCACGGCGGAAGCCGCGCAGGCCCTGATCGACGTCGGAGTGGATGCGGTCAAGGTCGGCATCGGACCAGGCTCCATCTGCACCACGCGGGTTATCGCCGGCGTGGGCGTGCCGCAGCTGACAGCCATCCGCGACGTGGCGCGGGTAACCCGCAAATGCGATATTCCGCTTATCGCCGACGGTGGCATCAAATTCTCCGGCGATGTGGCCAAGGCCATCGCCGCGGGAGGCGACGTGGTCATGATCGGTTCCCTGTTTGCCGGTACCGAGGAAGCTCCCGGCGAGACCATCCTCTATCAGGGGCGTACCTACAAGTCCTACCGCGGAATGGGCAGCATCGGCGCCATGAAGAAGGGCAGCAAGGACCGCTACTTCCAGGCGCATGTGGAAAGCGACATCAAGCTGGTGCCGGAAGGCATTGAGGGCCGGGTGCCGTTCCGCGGCAGCCTTTCGGAGAATGTCCATCAGCTGCTGGGCGGCCTGCGCGCCGGCATGGGCTACACCGGCTGCCGCACCATCCGGGAGCTGCAGGAGAAGGCGCATTTCATCCGCATCACCGGCGCCGGCCTCAAGGAATCGCATGTCCACGATGTGCAGATCACCCAGGAATCGCCAAACTACCGGATGTTCTAGGCGGACGGTGGCGGTTCTTTTGGAAAAAAGGGAGAGCTTATGGATATCCACAGTGAAAAGATCCTGATTCTCGATTTCGGTTCCCAGTACAGCCAGCTCATTGCCCGGCGGGTGCGGGAAAATCATGTCTATTGCGAGATCCATCCCTGCGACTGGCCGGTTGAGAAGGTCCGCGCCTTCGCTCCGCGCGGCATCATCCTCTCGGGCGGTCCGCGTTCGGTGTACGAGGAGGGCGCTCCCCAGGCGGACGCCGCGCTGTTTGATCTGGGCGTGCCGGTTTTGGGGATCTGCTACGGCCTGCAGGTGATGACCCGGCACTTCGGCGGGCAGGTGCTTTCCGCCGGAAAACGGGAGTACGGCCATGCCGATATCGTGCGCCAGGGCGCGCCGGGGCCGCTGTTTGACGGCTTTTTCAAGGATGGCTGCGCATCCGTCTGGATGAGCCACGGCGATCAGGTAACGGTTGCGCCCGAAGGCTTCGAGGTGGTAGCCGCTTCAGCCAACGCGCCGATCTGCGCGGTGCAGAATCTGGCGAGTCATCTCTACGGCGTGCAGTTCCATCCGGAGGTCAACCATACGCGGCGCGGCGAGGTCCTGCTGAGCAACTTTGTCAACACTATCTGCGGCTGCTCCGGGAACTGGACTTCCGGGCGGATCATTGAAGATGCGGTCGAACGGATCCGCGCTCAGGTGGGGAGCGATCCGGTGGTGCTGGGGCTTTCCGGCGGCGTGGATTCCGCAGTGACCGCGGCGCTGCTGCACAGGGCAATCGGCGATCAGCTGACCTGCATCTTTGTCGATCACGGCCTGCTGCGTCTCAACGAGGTTCAGCAGGTGATGGCGGCGGTGGCCGACAACCTGGGCATCCGGGTGGTGC
>JAFZPK010000038.1 GCA_017552515.1 Deltaproteobacteria bacterium
GGGATTAAAAAGGACGCGGGGACGATTCTCCGCCTTTCCGGTATGAGACAAAACCAGCCCGGTCTCGTCAGCGACGGAACCGGGCTGTCTTTCAAAATTACCTCCGGCTGATATAAAGTTGACTTTACTTTAGCCGGACTTTTATATGGATGCGATCTCAATCAGTGGTTATCACTGCCTTTTTGAACCGCGCTTTTCCTTCGTTCACACCCGTTTCGCCATGCCCAGCGTACGCATGGAGTTCAGCACACACAGCACCGAGACCCCCACATCGCCGAAAACCGCCGCCCACATGGAGGCCAGCCCCAATGTGCTGAGCGCCAGAATGCCCGCCTTCACCCCCAGAGCCAGCGCGATGTTGGCGCGCACAATGCCGAGGGTGGCGCGCGCCAGCCGGATGACCTTCGCCACCTTGCGCGGATCGTCGTCCAGAATGACGATGTCCGCAGCCTCAATGGCGGCGTCACTGCCGAGGCCGCCCATCGCAAAACCCACATCGGCACGCATCAGGACCGGAGCATCGTTGATACCGTCCCCCACAAAACCCAGCCGCGCGCGCTCGTTTCGTTGCCGCGTTTCGGCAAGCAACCGCTCCACCGCCTCCACCTTGCCGTCCGGAAGCAGGCCTGCCTGAACCTCATCCACCCCCAGAGCATCCGCCACAACTCTGGCGTTTTCCTCCGAATCGCCGGTAAGCATCACCGTGCGCGTAATGCCGGCCGCGCGCAGTTCGGTCATGGCCTCTCCGCTCTGCGGTTTGGGCGCATCCGCCATGACAATGTAGCCCAAATACAGGTTGTCATGGGCGACATGCACCAAAGCCCGGCCGGGCTTGTCATGAATGACAGCGATGCCCGACATTTCCAAAAGCTGTGCCTTGCCCAAAAGCAGTCTCTTGCCGTCCAGCGTGGCTTCAATGCCATAACCGGGGTGCTCGTTCATCTCCTTCACCCGGGACGGATCCAGTGCCCTGCCCCAGGCCTCCCGGATGGAAAGCGCGACCGGATGCGTACTGCAACTTTCGCCGTGGGCGGCCAATTCCAGCAAAACTTCGGACGACAGGCCGTCCGCAAGTGGCACAAGTTCCGTGACGCCAAAACGGCCGGTAGTCAGGGTACCGGTCTTGTCCAAAACCAGCGTGGTCAGCGCGGCGGCGTTTTCCAGCGCGTCCGCACCCTTGACAAGCACGCCCAGCCGGGAAGCCGCGCCGATACCGCCGAAAAAGCCCAGCGGCACCGACAGCACCAGGGCGCAGGGGCAGGACACGATCAGAAAGTTGCAGGCGCGCCGCAGGCCTTCCGCCCAGGAAGCAATTCCCCAAAACGGCGTCAAAACGGCCAGCAACACCGCCGCCACGGTGACCAGCGGCGTGTAGATACGCGCAAAGCGGGTCACAAAGCCTTCTATCTTCGCCTTGTTGAAGCCGGCGTTCTCCACCAGATCGAGAATATGTGCGACCGTCGAGTCCTCATAGGCGGCGCTCACCTCCACCCGCAGGGCAGATGCGCCGTTCAGGCAGCCGCTGACAACCGCATCGCCCGGACCAACGCGTTTCGGTCTGGTCTCACCGGTCAGCGAGGACGTGTCGAGAAAGGACTCACCGCTTAAGACCCGCCCATCCAGCGGAACTTTCTCGCCGGGCTTGACGACAATGATATCGCCCACCCGCACATCTTCCGGCTCGACAGATTTCAAATCCCCCGCTTCCTCCCGCCAGACGGATTCCGGCGCAAGCGCCATCAGTGCGGCGATGGACTGGCGCGATTTTTCCACGGCATGGCTCTGGAACAGCTCGCCTATCTGGTAGAAGAGCATGACCGCCAGCGCTTCCGGATACTCGCCCTCCCCCCAGATGCCCAGCCCGAAGGCGGCCAGCGTCGCCAAAGACATCAGAAAGTATTCGTTGAACACCTGACGCTGGAGGATGCCGCGCCAGGCCCGCCGCAAAACATCGAAGCCGATAACCAGGTAGGGAACGAAGTAAAGCAGAAAGTGGCAGATTTCCGGAAGCTGCCGCAACAGGCCCGCATATTCGGCCCCCAGCAATACAAGCAGGGCAGCCAAGACTCCCAGCACCCGAAAGAGTGTCCCTTTATGCACGCTCACCGGCATTCCTCCCCTTCGCTTTCCCGATGCAGGGCCAGCATCACAGCGTTGAAAGCGCCTCGGGATGCAGGCGCTTTACCGTCTTCACCACCTCCGCGAACACCGACTCGAAACGGTCGTCCGCGGCGCTCAGGGTCAGCTTGCGCGTAAAGAAGTTCACGGTGGCGTCCTCCACGCCTTCGATGCCACGAAGGGTTTCCTGAAGTTTGGCCGCGCAGTCGGCGCAATCGATTTCACAGGCGATTTTTTTCTTCATCTTCTTTCCTCCTTCTATAGTTTTATATTTGCTCAATTATTCAACTTCGAAGGTAAAAAAATACACGGGACTCAGCCTTCCCGTACATGGTCAAAGCCTCTGTCGATGATCTCCTTCACGTGCTCATCGGCCAGAGCATAGAAGATAATCTGCCCCTCCCGACGGTTGGTGACCAGTCGGGCAAGCCGCAAAGTCTTGAGCTGGTGTGATACCGCAGACTTGGTAACACCCAAAAGCGCCGCCAGATCGCAGACGCACATCTCGTGCAACTCCAGCGCGTGCAGGATCCGCACGCGAGTGCCGTCCCCGAAGATCTTCAGCAGGGCGGCCAGCTGCTCATAGTCGCCGAGGGGCGCCATCCGGGCCTGGACATCCCGTACAACCTCCTCGTGAATAACGTCACAGCCGCAACAATCGCTTGCGGATGCTCTGCCTGTGCCTGCCATGAATTCCCCGCCCATTTGCTTAGTTGAACACTTGTTCAACAATAGCGCCGGTAAAAAATCTTGTCAAGAGGCACCAAACGAAATCGGCTCCGCTCCCCTTCCCTCGTTCAAAGCGGATCGGGTGGCTCCACCCGCAGCGCGCCGGAAGGCCGGCGCGAGACGCTCAAAGGCTGGCCGAAGGCCTGTTCCAGATGCGAAGGCGTCAGCACCTCCTCCGGCCTGCCCCACACGGGCTTCCGGGCATCGGGGAAGAGCAACAGCATGTGATCGGCAATGGCCGCGCTCAACGAGAGTTCATGCGAAACCAGCGCCACGGTTTTGCCCAGCTGCGAGCGCAGGCGGGAAAGCAGGCGCATCAGCCGCGCCTGCTGGGCGATATCCAGCGAAGTCAGCGGCTCGTCCAGAAAGAGCAGCGGCGTATCCTGCGCCAGCGCCCGCGCAATGGCGACCTTCTGCAGTTCCCCGCCGCTCAGGGAGCTGAGCGGGCGCTCCGCCAGCGCGAAGAGTTCTGTCCACTCCAGGGCGCTTGTCACCGCACGCTTCCCCTCCGGATCCCCGTTCCAGAGCCCTCGATGGGGAAAACGCCCCATGGCCACGGTCTGAGCCACGGAGTAGTCGAAAGGAAAGGCCTCGCGCTGGGCGACCACGGCGATGGTGCGGGCGATTTGGCGGCGCGGCCAGCGCCCGATGGAACGTCCCTCCAGCAGAACCTCGCCGCTCTGCGCGGCAAGGAGTCCACGCAACAGCCTGAGCAGCGTCGATTTGCCGCTGCCGTTTGGACCGACAATTGCGAGGATCTCGCCGCGGCGCAGCGTCAGGGCACAGTCGCGCAGCAGCGGCACGGCGCCGTAGGAAAAGCTCATGTTCTCCACGACCAGCGGATGAGCAACCTTTTCAGCGGAAGCGATCACCATTCCTACAGCCTTTCGGTATTTTGTGTGCGGCGCATCAGCCACAGAAAAAACGGCGCGCCGAACAGGGCCGTCACCACGCCAACCGGCAGCTCCGCCGGCGCCAGCAGCCAGCGGCACAGACCATCGGCCGCAGTCAGGAAGAAAGCACCGCACAGGGCGGATGCCGGCAGCAACGAGCGATGGGCGGGTCCCCGCAGCAAACGCGCGGCATGAGGCGCCGCCAGCCCCACAAAGCCGACCATGCCCGCCAGAGCCACCGCCACCGCGCTCAGGGCCCCGGCGGCGACAAACACCACAAGGCGGCAACGCCCCACCGCCAAGCCCAGATCGAGGGAAGCCTCGTCCCCCAGGGTCACCAGATCAAGCGCGGGCGCCAGGACCTCCAGCACGGCAAAGGCGGCCAGCAGCAGCAAGGCCCCTCCCAGCAGCAGATCGGCATCGGCCAGGGAGAGATCGCCGCCCAGCCAGAAGAGCGCGGAGCGCGAAAGCGAGGCCGGCGCGTTCCAGAGCAGCAGCAACAGCAGCGCGGAGGAGAAGCTGCTCACCATGACGCCGCTCAGGATCAGCGTCGTTGTGGAACAGGAATGGGCGCGCGCCACCAGCCAGACCAGCGCCAGCGCACCCAGCGTCCCGACAAAAGCGGCGCCCGGCAGGCTCAGCGGCGAGGTAAAACCCAGGAGCAGCGCGCCGACTCCGGCCAGCGCGCCCCCGCCGGAAACGCCCAGCAGATAGGGATCCGCCAGGGGATTGCGCAGCACCGCCTGAAAGGCGCAGCCGGAAGTTCCCAGGCAGGCGCCTGTCACCAAGGCCAACGCTACCCGCGGCAGACGGATCTGCCAGACGATGGTTTGGGCAAGTGGTTCGCCCTTCCCCAAAAGCGCCGTCACAATGTCGCGCGGCGCAAGGGGCGCCGCCCCCGCCCACA
>JAFZPK010000039.1 GCA_017552515.1 Deltaproteobacteria bacterium
CACTATCCAGCGCCTGGCCAAGAGTCTTTCGTGACAGACATGGCGGATCGTTGTGGCAAGGATGATTGCGGCAAGCGCCACAAAGCCGCTTATCACGCCGCGCGCCAGCGGCAGCGCGTCGGGGCCACTGGTGATGTGGCAATTGAAGAACAGAACCAGGGCAATGGCCGCGCCCAGAATGGCCATGAGCGTCAGGGGAACCAGCCGGGCGGGCGGCAGGAAAGCGCCGGCGTATGGTGGACGACGCATGACTTCGGCACCGCCCGGGGCAGCAAGCCCCATGGCAAGCGCGAGCGCTCCCAAGAAGGGCAGGTTGAGCCAGAGCAGCAGCCGGACGTTGAGCGGCGGCGCGGCTCCGGACAGCACCGCGCCGGTGAGGAGAAGCATTTCCAGCAGATGGCAGGCAAAGAGCAGCATGAGCGTTTTCCGGATATTTTCGCAGATGGCGCGTCCCATCCGCAGCGCGGCAAGGCCTTGGGCGATGCTTTCTCCCGGCAGCGTTACCTGCGCGGCCTCACACGCGGCCGCCGCGCCGTTTTGCGCAGCAAGGCCGGTGGTGGCCCCGTGCAGAGCAGCAAAGTCGTCCGCGCGTGAACCCTGCATGGCCACGTTGTGCCCCATCTCGCGCAGGGTGGCAACGATTCGTCCCTTCATCTGCGGCGTCATCCGGAAGAAGATGTTGATGTTGTGATTGGGCGCAAGCGCCATGCGCAGTTCCTCGTTCGTCATGGCCGCGATTTCCTTACCGCCGAGCGCTCCGCCATAGATGCCGGCCGCGGTGCTCACCGCCTGCGCGGTCGCCTGGCTGTCCGCGCTGAGCAGCACGACACGGATGCCGGCCTCCCAGGCTTCCCTCAGCGCCGGGATGGCTTCAGAACGCAGCGGATCTTCCAATGCCTGAAGGCCGATGAAGGTGAGGCCGCTTTCGGTTATCGCCTCGTTCCGGGCGCTCTTCTTTCTGGCGAAGGCCAGCACGTGCAAGCCCTGCGAGGCGTACAGATCATGCCGGCGGCAAAGTTCTGCGCGCATCTCTTCGGTCAGCGGCAGCTCCCAGCCGTCGGTCAGAATATGCGAGCAGGCGGCAAGCACACTTTCCAGGGCTCCCTTGCTGTAGATGGCAACCGCTTCTTTTTCCTCTTCCACCTGCACGCTCATCATTTTGCGCAGGGGATCGAAAGGAATTTCGGCAAGACGTTGGCCTTTGGTGCTGACGCCAGCTCGTGCGGCGGCGGCCAACAGGGCGCCTTCGGCCATGTCGCCTTCAATCTTCCACTCGTAGTCCTCCCGGTAGAGCCGGGCATTGTTGCAGAAAAGGCCGCAGCGCAGCAGCAGCGGCGAAATCTCGCCCTCCACTTTGCCTGTGGGGTTGCAGCCAATTCCCTCCAGATTGGCCTCGCCATCCGGCGTCCAGATGTGGCGCACCGTCATCGTACCTTCTGTCAGCGTGCCGGTTTTGCCGGTGCAGAGGATGTCACAGCCGTCCAGCTGTTCCAGCGTGCGCAGATGCCGTATGTGCAGTCCCTGCCGGCGCATTTGCCGCAGGCCGTTTCGCAAGATGAAGTCCAGCACGAAGGGCAGGACCGCCGGAACGCCGGCAGCAAGGATCAGGCAGAGAAAGGCTTTTCCAGAGCCGTTTTTCAACAGATACTCCGAAAACAGGGCCAGCACGGCGAAGGCGATGGCGCTGCATCCAAAGCCAATTCGTACCACGCGCCTCAGTTTCTGGGCAAAGGGCAGGGGATCCGCCTCTTCGGCGGGCAGATCCTGTCCAGGGCGCGTCTGTGCGCCCTCAGCGGTGACCACAGCCCTGGCCTTTCCGGTGAGTATGGCGCTGCCCTGAAACAGCATGCAGGCCTGATGCTCCTCCTCATGTTCCGAAAGTTTCGCGTTTTTTTCCACCGGCGCGGAGTTGCCGCTCCGGGCGGATTCATCCACCTTCAGATTTTCCGCTTCCAGAAGACGGGCATCCACCGGGACAAAATCGCCGTTTTCCAGTTTGATGATGTCTCCGGGAACCAGCTCGCGCGCCTCAAGCTTTTTCATGCGGCCATCGCGCAGCGTCCGGACGGACAACGGATCTTCCCCTGCGAAGGTTTTTTGCAGACGTGCGCTTCTGGCGCGCCGGAAGATTTCAAAGATCAGGCTTGCCGAAAGCAGGACGAAGAGTAGCAGCGCGTCTTCTGGACCAAAGTCGCGGGCCAGGAGGGCCAGGAGCGCGGCTACAAACGGAAAAAGCGCCATGATGGGCCAGGGGATAAGATGCCGGTCGAAGTGGACTGAGGCTTGCGGCTGCTGGCCGGAACTTTCCTGCTGGAGCCTGCGCTCGGCTTCCTCCGTGGTCAGTCCATCTGCGGTGGTCTGAAGCTCCCGCAGGACGTTTTCGATGGGTGCATGCTCATATTCCACGGTTGTCTTTTCTCCTTTTGGGGGCATTGTTGAGTCCATGCCGCTTTGGGCTGCCGCTGGCCTCAACTTCAAGAGCGGCAAAACAAGGGATGATTCCACAGTATAAATATGTTTTGGACGGTTGCAACCGCTCCGGTATCCGGGAAGCTTGCCAGGGGACGGTATCTCGGGCGCTTTGCGCCTGTTTCGGGGACAGGGGGCGTTTTTTGCCCTTGTCTTTTGCTATACTGTTTTTGGAAAACGGTTGGGAAAAAATCTGAAAACAGGGATTGCCAGAGGAGGGACTATCGCGTGACGGCAACCATTCGCATTCTTTCGGAAGATCTGTGCAACCGCATTGCGGCCGGAGAGGTGGTGGAACGGCCGGCCTCCGTGGTGAAGGAACTGGTGGAAAACTCGCTGGATGCCGGCGCCGCTTCCATTGTGGTCACCATTGAAAATGGCGGGCGTACGCTTATTCGTGTGGAGGACGACGGCTGCGGCATGAGCCGCGACGATCTGTTTCTCTGTCTGGAACGGCATGCCACCAGCAAAATAGAAAGTGATGCCGATCTTTTCCGGCTGCGGACCCTGGGCTTTCGCGGCGAGGCGTTGCCTTCGATCGCCGCGGTTTCCCGCACCACGCTGAAGAGCCGCATCGCCGGAAGCGACGAGGGCTGGGAACTGCAACTCGAAGGAGGAGCGGTGCGCAAGTCGCAGGGAGCGGGCATGCCGCCGGGGACGGATATTGAGGTGCGCCAGCTCTTTTTCAATGTGCCGGCGCGCCGCAAGTTTTTGAAAAGCGACGCCACGGAGTTTGCGCATTGCGCCGATTTCATCGGCCATATCGCGCTGGCCTTTCCGCAGGTACGGATGGTTTTGCGTCACAATGGCCGAGTGATTCTCAATCTGCCCCGCCAAAACGATCCCTTTCTGAGGGCGCGCGACGTGTTGGGCGATGTCTTTGGGGATGCCCTGCCGGTTGAGAGACGCGCGGGTGACCTGTGTTTGACCGGTTTTGCCGCGCCTCCCCAGCAGAATCGTTCGTTGGCCGACGGCATCCACGCCTATGTCAACCGCCGCTTTGTGCGGGATCGTCTCATTCAGCACGCGGTACTGGAGGGCTACCGTCAGCTGCTGCCCAAACAGCGTTATCCGCTGGCGGTGCTGTTTCTTGATCTGCCGCCGGAACAGGTGGATGTCAACGTGCATCCGGCCAAGCGTGAGGTGCGTTTCCGCAATCAGCGGGAAATCCACGATTTTATCGCCACAACCCTGCTTGACTTGTGGCGCGCGCCGCGGGAGGAAGAGGCGCCGTCTCCTGGCGCCGGAGCGTCCGAAGCCGTTCCGTCTTTGAACGAAGAACAGGCCTTTGATCTCTTTGCGCGGGAGAATGCGCCAAACGTTCCGGATGGGCCTCCGGAAAGCGCGCCGCAGACGGCGGATGCTGCTCCGCCCGCTGAAAGTGTTCTGGTAAAGGGTGAAAGCCGCTCAGCGTTCCCGCCGCCGGTCTCTGAAACGGCGGCCGTTCCGGAAACACGTCCCGCTGACGGTTTTGCGGAAAGGCCGGTAAGCTTTCGGACAGAGCACTTTTCTCCGCCTGCCGGTCCGCCGGAACCTTCACGCCATCCGGCGCTTTTTACGCGCGGGCGCTTTGGCGCCATGCGGATTTTGGGACAGTATCACGAAACCTATATCGTCTGTCAGGACGAAGGGGATCTGGTGCTTGTGGATCAACATGCCGCGCATGAGCGCATTGGTTTCGAGCGGCTGAAGGCCGAGTTCCATTCCCATGCCGTGGCCAGTCAGACGCTGCTCTTCCCGGTGGTGATGGATCTGGACTTTGGCGAACGTGATATGCTGGAAAAACGTAAGAGCGATATGGAGCGGCTGGGTTTCGATCTGGAACTTTACGGGGGGCGCTCCTGCGCTTTGCGCGCGATTCCCGCCTTTCTCGATCCCGGCGAGGCGGAAAACGCCCTGCGGGATGTGGCGGCGGAACTGCTGGCGCTGGATGCGAGTTCCGCTCTGGAGGACGCGTTGGACAAGGTACTTATCCGCATGGCCTGCCACGGCATGATCCGCGCCAACCAGACGCTCTCCATGCAGGAGATGCGCGAGCTCCTGCGTCAGCTCGACGAAATCGACTTCGAAAGCCACTGCCCGCATGGCCGGCCGGTGGTGCAGCGTTTCTCCCGCCGCGCCATCGAGGCGATGTTTCAGCGCACCTGAAAAGGAAACATATGGAAGAGGCACTTTCCACAAAGAGGGAAGCGGAAGCGGCGGAAGATGTGCCGGATACGCGCCAGAAAATGCTGGTGATTCTGGGCCCGACCGCCTCCGGAAAGACGAAAGTCTCGCTGGAGCTGGCGCGTTGTTTCCCGCTGGAGATTATCTGCGCCGATTCGCGGCAGGTCTACCGGGAGATGGAGATCGGCACCGCCAAGCCGGATGCCCATGAGCGTCTTCAGGCGCCTCATCATCTGCTGGATGTGGTCTTTCCCGATCAACCTTTTAGCGTGGATGATTTTTACCGGCTGGCAAAGCACGCCGCTGCCTCAATTGGGGCGCGCGGGCACATTCCCTGCGTGGTGGGCGGTACCGGGCTCTATATCCGTGCGCTCACCGCGGGCCTGCTGGATGCGCCCTCCGCCGATCCGCTCCTGCGCGCGCGCCTTTTGCGCCTTGAGGAGGAAAATGGCCCCGGTACGCTGTACCGCATGACACAGCATGTGGATCCGGAAATTGCCCTCAGGCTCTTTCCCCGCGATGTGACGCGCCTCGTCCGTGCCCTTGAGGTCTTTGCCCAGAGCGGCCGGCGGCTCTCCGATCTCCAGAGGGAACACGGCTTTCGCCAGCAGGAATTCCGGACCCTGAAAATCGGCATTACCATGCCGCGTGAGGAGCTGTACCGCCGGATCGACGAACGGGTGGACAGGATGCTGACGTCAGGACTGCTGGAAGAGGTTTCCGGATTGCTTGCGCGCGGCTATTCCCCGGATCTGAAGGCCTTTCAGGCCCTGGGCTACCGGGAGGCGGTACGCTGCCTGAAAGGGGAGATGACGCTTGAGGAAACCCGTTCGGCCATGAAACTGGCGACCCGTCACTATGCCCGGCGGCAACTGACATGGTTTGGCCGTGAGCCGGATGTCCTTTGGGTAAATTTTTCGGAAAATCCAGATAATCTGGTCCATAGAGTGGAAAATTTTCTTTTAACGCGGTAGAGTATAAAAGACCATGCTTCTCGGTATCACTGGCCGGAAAAGGCGCCGCAGTCGGAAGCTTGCATGATGGAGGAACAATTTTTAACTGGAAAATCAAGGAGTTCCCATGACCAAGACCCCATTCAATATTCAGGATCAGTATCTTAATCAGGCGCGCAAGGAGAAGGTGCGGGTCAGTGTGGTGATGATGTCGGGAGAAAAACTGGAAGGAATTATCAAATCCTTTGACAATTTCTGTCTGCTTATCGAAAACCGGGGGGATGTGCTGCTGTACAAACACGCGATTTCCTCCGTTTCCTCGTTGGATGGTTCGTTTCAGCTGTATGGCAATACGTTTGGAAGAGACATGTGACTTGTGCGCAAAAATTGGCGAAAGCGCCGTTCCTTTCTCTTGGGGGAATGGCGCTTTTTTTGTTCGGGCGGAGGAACTTTTCCAAAAAGTGCGTTTCTTGAAAAAACGCGCCGATTTTGTTGTGAGATGAGGCCGCAGACGTTTTATAACGTCTGAAAAAGAGCGTTTCCCCGGTGAGAGGAGAAAAAGGCTTTTTATGAATCTTGCTTCGGATATCGTCATTATCGTGGTATCGGCACTGGTGGCCGGGATAATGGCGCAGAGGCTGAAACAGCCGCTTATCCTGGGCTATATCATTGCCGGCATGCTTGTCGGGCCGGGTGGCCTTGGGCTGGTGGGCGCAGATGAAATGCACAATATCGGCCTTTTGGCCGAAATTGGCGTAGCCCTGCTGCTGTTTGCGCTGGGACTGGAGTTCTCGCTGAAGAAGCTGCAGCCGGTGCGGCGTATCGCGCTTGTCGGGACGCCCATCCAAATGGGACTTTCGGTACTCTTTGGAATCGGAGTCGGTCACTTTCTGATGGGCTGGGCTTTTCTGCCCTCGTTGTGGTTCGGGGTGCTGCTGTCGCTTTCCAGCACAATGGTCCTGCTCAAGACCCTGATGAGTCAGGGCTGGATGGGCACCCTGTCAAGCCGGGTCATGATCGGCATGCTTATCGTGCAGGATCTGGCGGTGGTGCCGATGATGATCATCCTGCCCCAGCTGAGCGATCTCAGGACCGGAGTGCCGCTTCTGCTCTGGGCAATGGTCAAGGCGATTGTCTTTCTGCTTCTGGTGATTTTCGCTGGAAGCAAGGCCTTACCGTATATTACGGCCCGGATTGCGCGCTGGAACTCCCGTGAACTGTTCATGCTGACGATTACCGCCATCGGGTTGGGGGTGGGCTACATTACCCATCTGTTTGGCCTTTCGCTGGCTTTCGGAGCTTTTGTCGCGGGCATGGTGCTGAGCGAGTCGGATTACTCGTTTCAGGCTTTGAGCGACATCATCCCCTTGCGCGATCTGTTCGGGTTGCTGTTCTTTACCTCGGTGGGAATGATGCTCAGCCCCGTTTTTTTGATGCATCATTTCGGCGCGGTGACCCTTTTGGTCCTGGCGGTGACCATCGGCAAGGCGCTCATCTTTTTCGGGGTGTCGCTGGCCTTCGGCTACGTCAACGTGGTGCCGCTGGCAGTGGGGCTGGGGCTGTTCCAGATAGGCGAATTCGCCTTTGTGCTGGGGCGTGAGGGCCTGAACTGCGGCGCCCTGAGTGTCGAGCAGCACCGCCTGATCATTACGACCGCGGTCATCACCATGCTGATGACGCCGCTGCTTTCCCGGTTGTCCACACCGCTCTATGCGCGTTTTGGCCACCTGCTGCGCGTTCGGCAGGATAAGCTGCTGCCGGTGGAGCCGGAAAAGGAGCGGCATGTGATCATCGTGGGCGGCGGCCAGATTGGCCAGCGGATCGCCAGGGTGCTGAAGGGTCTGGAGAAGCCCTTTGTCGTGATCGAGAACAACCATGCCTGCATGGAGGTGATCCGCGAGGCCGGCTATCCCTTCATTTACGGTGATGCCACCCAGGAGGTTGTGCTGGAAGGCGCCGGCGTGGAGCGTGCGGCTATCATGCTGGTGACGATTTCGGTATCGACAGTGGCCCTGAGAGTGGTGGAAGAAAGCCATCGCCTGCATCCGGAACTGGAAACCGTGGTTTGCGCCGACAGTGTGGAAAGTCTCAAGAATTTTTATGAAAGCGGTGCGCACGAAGTGGTTATGCCCGACTTTGAAATCGGGCTGGAGATGCTCAGAAAGACGCTTTTACGCCTGGATATGCCGGCGGGGGAAGTCATCCGCCTGACCAATGACCTGCGTGGTGAACTACATATGCCCGGCAGGGCGGAAGCGGAGAACCGGAAAATGCTGGCCGATTTTTTCCGGATGTCGGAACAGCTGGAACTGTGCTGGGTGACGATTGGCGAGGATGGACCTTTTGTGGACAAGACCATCCGCAGCCTGAGCATCCGCAGATTGACAGGCGCCAGCGTGGTGGGGGTTATGCGCAACGGCATCCTGCGTTCCAATCCGGATGCGGATTTTTTGTTTCGGGCGGAAGATATGGTCGCGGTAATTGGCAGCGCCCAGGAATGCGCGGCCTTCCAGACACTGGCCGAAGGACGGCTGGAGGAGGGCACGGACGCGGTTCCGCAGATGGCATCGTGAAAGTGATTGGGCCATAACGGCTTTTGGGGAACAGATATTGGCAACGTTTTTTTCTCGGAGATTACATCATGCTTGACAAAGCCATAATTCAACAGTTGCAGCAAATCGTCGGCGCGGACTACCTGACCACCGAACCCGCCGATCTTACGTGTTACGCCTTTGACGCCACCCAGCGGCGCTATTTGCCGGATGTGGTGGTCTACCCGCACAACGCGGCGGAGATTGCCGAAATTTTGAAGCTGGCCAATGCCAAACGGATCCCGGTGGTGCCGCGTGGTTCCGGCAGCGGTTTCTCC
Source organism: Deltaproteobacteria bacterium (assembly GCA_017552515.1). Lineage (GTDB taxonomy): Bacteria > Desulfobacterota > Desulfuromonadia > Desulfuromonadales > JAAYDE01 > RGIG7977. Next base: position 8,458 of record JAFZPK010000039.1, read on the forward strand.
GGCGGCAGTCTGCCCATCGAGGGCGGCATCGAACTGGTGCTCCGGAGAATGGACCGCATCCTCGAAATTGACGAGGAGAATATGATAGCGGTGGTGGAGCCGGGTGTGGTTACGGAAACCTTCCAGAAGGCGGTGGAGGCGCATGGACTCTTTTATCCTCCGGATCCCGCTTCGCTCAAGTTCAGCTCCATGGGAGGCAATGTGGCGGAGTGCGCGGGGGGCCCGCGCTGCGTCAAATATGGCGTGACCCGCGACTATATTCTGGGCCTGGAGGTGGTCACGCCGACCGGCGACATCATCAACACCGGCGGGCGTACCATGAAAGGCGTGGTCGGCTACGATCTGACGCGGCTTTTCGTGGGGAGCGAGGGGACGCTGGGCGTGGTCACCCAGATTATTGTCAAGCTGATCCCGAAACCGGCGGCGGTGAAGACCATGCTTATCACCTTTGACTCCATTCGCGGCGCGAGCCAGGCGGTTTCGCATATCGTGCTGGGACGGATCATCCCCACCACGCTGGAGTTTATGGATTCCACCAGTCTGGACGTGGTGCGCAAGGCCACTAATATTGTCATCCCCGAGCAGGTGAAAGCGGTTTTGGTGGTGGAAGTGGACGGCGAGCCCGAACTTCTGGAAAAACAGGCGCAGCAGATCCTGACCATTGTCCAGCCGTTTGGAGTGGTGGACACCAAGATTGCCCAGAACAAGGCGGAAAGTGACGACATCTGGAAATTGCGGCGCAGCATTTCTCCCAGCCTGCGCACGGTCAATCCCAACAAGTTCAACGAGGATATCTGTGTGCCGCGCAGCCGTATTCCCGACATGATTGTGGCGCTGGAGAAAATTTCTTCGGAAGTCGGCGTGCCGATTATCAACTTTGGTCATGCCGGTGACGGCAATATCCATGTCAACGTGATGGTGGATCTGGCGACGCCGGGCATGGATGAGAAGGTGGAGCGCGCTCTGCGGGCGATTTTCGAGGCAACCTTGGAGCTGGGAGGCACCATCAGCGGCGAGCATGGCATCGGCATCACCAAGGCGCCCTATCTGCGCATGGAACTCAAGGACAAGGTCATTGACTACATGCGGATCATCAAGCGGGCATTGGATCCCAACAATATTCTCAACCCGGGAAAAATCTTCGGAACGGATGGTGGACAATGAAGGACAGACAACCAAAATTGAAGGACTACCTGCACGATATTCAGCAGTGTGTCAAATGCGGCACCTGCCACGCCTACTGTCCGGTCTACGATCAGGAACGGCGCGAGCCGGTGGTGGCGCGCGGCAAGATGGCACTGGCCCAGACGCTGCTGGAGGGAAAGACGGAAATCGACGAGCGCTTCATGCGCAATCTCTCCGAGTGTCTGTTGTGCGGCTCCTGTTCGAACAAGTGCCCCAACAAGGTGCCGGTGGAGGAAATTGTCGCCGCGACTCGCCGTGAGATAGCCGCGCAAAAAGGTTTGAGCCTGTTTGGCGTCGGGTTGACGCAGGTGCTCCGGCGTCCCTGGCTGATGAAGCTTGGGGCGCGTTTCGGGCATCTCTTCTCCGCCGTGCTGTTCCGCCGCATCCCGCAGCAAAGCGGCCTGCGCCTGCGTTTTCCCGCGCCCTACATACGCCGCGATCGCACCATCCCGAAGGTGGCGCCGCATTTCCTGCGCGACAGCTATCCCGAGTTTATTCCCGGAGCGGAAGATCGGCCGCATGTGGCCCTGTTTACCGGCTGCATGATCAATTTCATGTTTCCGCAGATCGGTGACGCGGCCATCCGTCTGCTGAAGGCTCTGAAGATCAACATCCACATCCCAAAGGATCAGGGCTGTTGCGGAGTGCCGGCTCTTTCCTCGGGATCGGGCGGGACAGTTACGGAATTGGCGCAGCGCAACTTTGAAGCACTCGGCCGGACGAAGGTTGACGCGGTGCTGACCATGTGCGCTTCCTGCAATTTCGGGCTGCGCAGCCATTTGGCGAAAATCGGCGGTGAGGCGGGAGAAGAGTTGGCGGGCAAGGTGATGGACATCCATCCGTTTCTGATAAAGTATGGCATTCAGGAAATATTGGCGCATACGCCGGCGCCGGCCGAAGTGACCCGCGTCACCTGGCATGATCCCTGCCATTTGCGTAACATTGGGGTGACGGCCGAGCCGCGTGCGTTGCTGCGGGCCTTGCCGGGCATCGAGTTTGTCGAAATGCCGGATGCCGACAAGTGCTGCGGTCTGGGCGGAACGTTTTCGGTGTATCACTACGATTTGAGTCTCAGAATCGGCGCCAAAAAGGTGGATTCCATTGCCTCGACCAAGGCCGCTGTGGTTGCGACCGGCTGTCCCGGTTGCATGCTGCAGTTGCAGGACAGCATCAACCATGCCGGTCTCAACTGCCGGGTCTGCCATTCTCTGGAGCTTCTGGATCGGGCTCTGAATTTGGAACAATCGGAATAGAGGAAAAAGACGGCGATGAAGGCTTTGGGGCTTTTTTCTGGAGGACTGGACAGTATTCTGGCGGCGCTGGTCTTGCGCGAACAGGGCATAGAGGTAACGGGAGTGACGTTTGTCACTCCCTTTTTTGACGCGGCCAAGGCGCTCAAATATTCGGCCATGGCCAACATTCCGCTTCTGGTGCGTGATATCGGCGAGGAACATCTGGAGATGCTGAAGCATCCACGCTACGGTTACGGCCGTAATCTGAATCCCTGCATTGACTGCCATGCGCTCATGTTCCGGATGGCGGGGAGGATTCTGGAAGAGGAAGGCTTCGACTTTCTTTTTTCCGGCGAGGTATTGGGACAGCGTCCCATGAGCCAAAATGCGAGCTCGTTGCGGGCGGTGGCCAAAACCTCCGGCATCGCCGGACGGATTTTGCGCCCCTTGAGCGCGAAGCTGCTGCCGCCGACCGAAATGGAAGAGAGTGGGCAGGTGGACAGAAACCGGCTTTTGGACATTCAGGGGCGAAGCCGCCGCCGGCAGGAGGAACTTGCCCGCAAGTGGGGCCTGCGCGAGTATCCCAGTTCGGGTGGTGGCTGCCTGCTGACGGAGAAATCCTTTGTCGGCCGGCTGCGCGCGCTGCTGGAGGACCTCCCGGATGCGACGCTGAACGATGTCCAGTTGCTGCGGGCAGGGCGTCGCTTCCATCTGGGGCCGGGCCTGTGGCTGACTGTGGGACGCAATCAGGAAGGCAACGAACAGCTGCGGAAACTGGCCCAGCCGGAGGATACGCTGCTGCAGGCGCGTAACTGCGCGGGACCTGTGGGGCTCGTGAGCGGAAATCCCGGTAAGGAGGCCCTGCAAACAGCCGCGGCGATTGTCGCCGGATACGGCAAGGGACGCGAACTTGCGGAAGTCACCGTCATGGCGCGCTGCGGCGAGTTGGTGCGCGCCATCACGGTCGCTCCTTTTTCCGAAACGGATATTGCGCAACGAATCGAGGTGTAGTGCCCCATGAAAAATATTCTTTTTATTCATCCCAACTTTCCGGCCCAGTTCCGCCATATTGCCCGGGTGCTGGCTCAAAAGGGGCATCGCGTGGTCTTTGTGACCGCCAATGATCGCAAGGACTGGCAGATCCCCGGCGTGCAGCGCATGCTCTACAAGTCGCCGGGCGAAAAGGAGGAGCCGGGGATCTTTGGCGGGCTGCGCCGCGCCGAAGGCCATGCCGAAGCCGCGCTGCGCGCCTGCGCGGAACTGCGGCGGCGTGGCTTTGTGCCTGATGTGGTGTACGGGGCCTCCGGCTGGGGTTGCACCTGGTTTCTGCGCGACGTGTTTCCCGAAGCCCGTCTGGCCGGTTATTTCGAGTGGTATTACGATCCTGCGGGCGACAATGCCCGTTTTGGCGGTCATGAACCTTCCTTGGGCAGCCGTGCCGAGCTCCGTCTGCGCAACACGGTTATGGTCAACGATCTGCTCACCTGCGACCTGTGCATTACGCCCAGCCAGTGGCAGAAACGCCAGTTCCCGGAAAATCTGCGGGAGCGTCTGGTTGTGCTGCATGACGGCATTGAAACCGGCTATTTCCGGCCTTCGGACGAGCCCCTGGACATACCCGGCCTGGATCTGCCATCCGGGACGCCCATCGTGACCTATGCCACCCGCGGCATGGAACCCTATCGTGGTTTCCCCCAGTTCATTGAGGCGCTGGGCGTGATACTGGAGAAAAACGCCGAAGCCCATGCAGTGATTGCCGGAACGGATCGCGTCTGCTACGGCAGCCCCCGGGGGGATGGCCAAACCTGGAAGGAATATATGCTGTCGCGGGTGGCTTTGCCCATGAACCGCGTGCACTTTGTGGGCAGTCTGCCCTATGGACAGTATCGTCATCTTCTGTGCCATTCCAGCGTACATGTGTACCTTACGCGGCCCTTTGTTCTTTCCTGGTCGATGCTGGAATCCATGTCCTGCGGCTGTCTGGTGGTGGCTTCGGATACCGGGCCGGTGCGGGAGGTCATTCGCGACGGAGAAAACGGTCTGCTTTGCGATTTCTTTTCGCCCGGCGCTATCGCCCACACTGTTTTAAGCGCGCTGGAGCGGCAGCACGAGCTGCGCCCTTTGCGGGAAGCCGCCCGGAAGACCATTGTGGAGCGTTATGAACTGGGCGATGTGCTGCCCAGACTGGAACAGTTGCTGCTGGGGGAGGAGAAAGAGCGGTAAGCTTAGGGGGGCATGGTGAAAACCATGCCCCCCATTTTTTCTCTACTTCTTGAGGATCCGCAGGGAACCTGCTGTACCGGTTGCCCGCAGGGACGGATTATACATCGCCTCCGCCTGGGGCGGCGGCATGGTGAAGATGCCGGGAGAGACGGCGCGGAGCACGCTGTAACTGGTGCGCCATTTGTCGTCGTTCAGCTCGGTGAAAACGAGAATCCGGTCATCGCGCAGATCCTGATGCCCATCAAGCGGATTCTGCCTGTCAATCCACTCCCAGTTCAGTTCCTCCGTGGTATCAAGACGCGGATTTTCCACCTCCAGTCCCGCCGGCAGCAGGCTCTGTATCACCACATTGCTGGCCTTGCCCTTCACCATGGTGCGCAGCAGGAGCAAATCGCCCTGCCTGGCCTCGGTGACGTTCTCGCCCTGCTCGTTCAGCAATTCCTGACGAATTTCCAGTCCATTGCTGACCGGTGTATGAACCACCGGAGCGCCGGAAGATATGAGCGTGTAGTAGACAGGCACCTCCGGCGTGCTTTTTTCAAGATGGAACATGCCGGTCTGATGCATGTTCGGAAGGACAATATGTTTTACCATCTCCAGTTCCCGGACAAGGGATTCCGCTGTTAGCGTGCCGGAGAAGGGGCGCCCGGAAGGTGCGGCGGCCAGGTATTTGCCCAGCGCCATGAATGCCAGGCTGGTTTCCTGCGTGGAGCAGCCCTGCTGGCTCTCCAGTTCGCGGGTGAGCAGCTCTATGACCTGCAGCAGGCGCGGATCGTCAATCGGCAGGGCATCCTGCAGGATCAGGGCGATAAGGGCCCGGTCTCGCAGGCCGGAACCAAGATTGCCGCCCGTTTCCCGGCGCTGATCATCTGCGGCCGGCGTGACCTGCAGCAGCTGCAGACCGGCCTCCTTTTGACCGGAAGCGATGTAGGCGCCGGCCAAAAGCGCGCGTGCCACGCCGCTCAGCTTGTCGCCGAAGCGTGTGCGCAGGAAGTTTTGGCCTGCCATTTCCGGATGTCCGGCCAGGGCCAGCACATATGCGGCATAGGCTGCCCTCTCCACCTGCTGGGCGGGAGCCTTTTCCTGGATGGCGACATGTCGCCGCAGCCAGTCCACGTTGTTTTCCAGCATACCGGAGGGTAGTGTAAATCCTGCCCGTTGCGCTTCAACCAGGAAGTGGCCGATGTAGGCGGAAATCCATGGATCGGCATCACTGCCGCCCGCCCAGAAGGCGAAGCCGCCGGAATCGGTCTGCATGGTTTGCAAACGCCGCAGAGCTGTCTGCACCAGGCCCGCCGCACCGGTCTTCGAAAAATGCTCAGGCGCCATTTCCTGGGCCAGCGCACCGAAGTGCAGCAGGGGGAAGGCCTTCGATGTGGTCTGCTCGGCGCAGCCGTAGGGATAGGCCAGAAGTTGATCCAGACGCGCGGAAAAACGTCCGAGGGGCGAGACGGACAGACGCAAGGTACGCCGTACCGTGTCCGGCCGCAACTCGGCGGGAGCCGCACCACCCAGGGATCCGGAGGGCTCTTTCAGCACGCCGTTTTCCATGATCCGCACCGGCGGCAACGGCGAGCGCTGATCCAGCTCCTCTTCAGCCCAGGCGCTTTCGTCGTTGCCCGAGACATTGCAGCGCAGGCTTACCTTGCCTTCCTGTTCGCCGCTGCGCAGCGGCAGATAGACGGTGCGTTCCGTGCCGTTTTCCAGCGCAAGCGGCGGCAGGGAGCCCACCGTTACCGGGCCATCAGCCGTCACCTCGAACTGGAATTCGCCCGCAGAACCGGTATCGTTGCGCAGCGTCAGGGGAATTTCCACCTCGTCGCCGGTACCCAGGAAGCGGGGCATGGTTGCCATGAGAACCAGCGGCGAACGAACCCGCACCTGAGCTGTGCCAACGCCGAACATCCGCCCGCGGTTGACCACCGCCACGACCCGCAATGCGCCCTGGAAGTTGGGCAGATGAACGGTGTGCGACACTTCGCCCGCATCATCGGTCGTCAGTACGCCTGACCAGAAGGTCACGGGCTTGATGCGCCGGATCCCTTCCGTGCGGACAAAACCGGCAGACGGGCTCAACTCCTCGTCGCCGCCGCCCGCCAGGGGCTGGCCGGTTTTGATGAAAGGATAAAGCAGGCCGAAGTTGTCGTAGCTTGTGACATTCAGCCCGCGGGTTGCGTAGAAGAATCCGAAGGGATCGGGGTTCTTGCCGCCGATCAGCTGCAAAATGCCCTCATCCACGATGGCGACGGTCACCTGCGAATGGGGCGCTGCGGACACTTTCACCTGCAGGTCGCGTTCTGGCCGTATCTCATCAGGAACGGCCACCTTGACCGGAATCTTGTTGGCAAGGCTGTCCACAAAGAGCGGAATCGCGCCAAAGGCCCGGCCTGGCGTTCCCGGCAGCACATCTTTCCCTTTGCGGATCAGCGTCGCGGTCAGATGAACATTGGGACGCCATTCCTCCAGTACCGGGATTTCGATATGCGCGGTATTGCCGGTGAGGGTATGCACGCTGTGATATTCCACGCCACGCCCTTCCACGGTAACGAGCAGCTTGCCAGAATAGGGCGAACGAATCTGGATTTCCGCCGTGTCGCCCGCGTAGTATCCCTTTTTGTCGGGGATCAGCTCCAGCCGCGCCGGATTGGAGAGCGCCCAGGGCGAATATCCCCAGCCGCCGCTGTATACGACCAGCTCGGCAACCGCGCCGCCTTTCGGATCGGCCAGATGCACACGGTAGGAACCCACGCCAGGAGACGTCATCGTAAAACGCCCTGAGCCGTCACCAGCGGCGATCTTTTGGGTGGCAACCGCAACCGATTGCCGCACCGACTGAAATTTGAAACCGCCGTCGCTGTTCTGCATCACCGTCTGCCAGCGATCATGGTAGAGCGTCGCCACCAGTTCCGGATGCGGCATCCGTTCTCCCGAGGGGCTGACGGTTACAAATTCGAATTCCGTGGGCACGTGGGGCTTGATGTCCTGCGACTGCGGCCGCAGCAAACCGGGATAGCAGGGATAGACATGCACCGGTACCGAACGCCGCGCTGTCACGCCACGTCCGCCCTGTTCCTGTACATGGCCGGTTAGTTCCGCAGCCAGAGCCAGAGGCGGATGCAGCCCTTCCGGAATGCTTGCTTGAAAGGTCTGGCTGCCGTTTTCCTCCAGAGTTTTCTCCTCTTCGAGAAGATCCACGGGCTGAAACGAACGATCGGAAGCGCCAAAGACATACTTTTCAAAGCCCTTGGGATTGAAACCGGCACTGACCAGCCGCGCCTTGGCGGTGGCAACAAGTCCTGCCGCCGGCGGGCCGAACAGGTAGCGCGCGTCGATTCTGAAGTCAAGCTGCGCGCCGCCCTGGACCAGTGGCGGTGTGCCGGCCACTTCCACCGCGATGCGATCCGGCACGAATTCTTCCACTTTGTAGCTATATTCGCCTATCTGCACGCCGCCGCTCAGGACCTCCAGCGAATAGTCGCCGGTTTGCGCCCATTCCGGAATATCGAAGCGGTATACCGCCATGCCGCGTGCACTGGTCAGCCGCTGGCTGCGCACCAGCCGCCCGTTCATATCGAGCTGCCGCACTTCCAGCGGGCCGTTCGCCGGAGCCTGTATCCGGTCGTCGCGCAACAGCACCACGCCTTCCAGCACTTCGCCAGGACGGTAGATATCACGCTTGCCGTACACATAGGCGCGCAGGGAGGAAGCGTCGACATCAATGCCGTTGACATCCAGCCCGGAGGTATCCACCTTGAAGTGATCCAAAGTCAAAAAGCTGAAATCCCCGCCTTTGCCGGTCGCCATGACAATGGAGGGCTGGCCGTATTCCTCGTGCTCCGGCAGTGACAATCGGGCCAGTCCATCCTGATCGGTCACCGCGACGCCCAGTGGCTGGTTCTTGTCACTGAAGATCCGCACCTCCACGCCGGAAAGCGCGTCAAGCGTGTTCAGCGAATGGGCCCATACCCAGTAGCTGCTGCCGCTGCGTTTTGCCACCAGCCCGATGTCTGTGCGCAGGATCCAGCGGGAAGCGCCGTTTCCTCCTGGTGTGGAAAGGAGCAGCTTGTAGAGTCCGGGCGCGTCGGGGATCAGTTCGCGCGTATCCAGTGTGCGGGTTTGTTTCTGGTTGGGCGGCGCCTCTACCTGATAGTTGACATGCCGCAGATGGCTACCCAGATGGTAGGGCACCGAATCGGTGTCGCTTTCGTCGTTGAATACCGAATACCCGTAATCTTCAAAAAACGACATCAAGTTGGAGGGAAAGATCCGGCTTACATCCACCGAGATCTGCTTTGTGTTGACATACTCCACTTCCAGAAGGCCCGTACCCTGCCTCGGAAGAAACATGCCGCGCGCCTTGAAGTCCGCGCCGGGCTCCAGATTGGGAATGTTGGCGGAACCGCGCCAGTCCTTTTCCAGCAGGGCGCCGTCCTCCGCCGCGAAACCGCCGCTCAGCGTCAGCATATAGCTGGTGCCAGGCTTCATCTTGCCGGTTATTGCCGCCTGCGATCCCTCAACGGCAATCTGGAGATCTTCCACCTCAGGCGTGATGGTCAGCGCCTGCCGCAATTTTTCGGGCGAGACCGGAGCGGAAAAGAACAGGCCGACTTTCGCCCCTTCGCGGATATTGTCTGCCGTAAAGCTTCGGATGTGCAGCACCGGATCCAGTTTGACGGCAATGCTTTTGCTGTAACTTTTTCCCAGTGTCAGGGTGGCGTCATGCGGCGTCAGTGTTGCGTCGATGCTCAAAGTCAGTTCGCGTTCCTGCGGAGTTTTGCGTACCGGCGCGCTGCGGAAGGAAAGGCTGGAAGTCCGCCAGGAAGTTTCCAGAGCCAGTTTGATTTCGCTGCCGTCCGCATCGGTCATTCGCAGCGCCTTGAGCAGATCTTCCGGATCCACGGACGAATTGAATTCCACTCTTCCGATGATTTCAACCTGATCGGGACCGGCATTGGAAGCCTCTTCGTCCAGCTTGCATTTGACCACGCGGAAGTCTCCCACCGGCACCTCCCACTGCCGTTCTCCGTTCAACAGGGTGTCCGGAAAGAGATCCGCATCCAGCGCCAGATCGTACACGGAGTTGAGCGGCAGAGGCTGTTCCGCCAGAAAACGCAGTACGCACGGGTTGGACCATGTCCAGACGCCGGCGATCTGCGGAGTGATCGTGGCCGGTAATTTTGCGGTACGCACCGCTTCAGGCACCGGCTGATCGAACTCTACCGAGATGGTCGTGCGCGCCCGATCATCCACTTGTGTGCTCGTCACCGCGACCTTGCGCGTCTCCGGGACCTTGCCGCCGGAGGCATGTTTGAGATCGGCGATGTACCATGCCTGTCCCAGGATCACCAGGCACAGCACTGCAATAAGCATGTTTTTGGGATTCATGTCGTGCCTCCATGAGAAAAAGAAAGGGGAAAAGGTTCAAACTGTGACATTATATCAGCTTCCCGCTGTAACAAAAAGGTGAAGAAAAGCTCAACGGGTGCTTTCCATGAAGATTTTCAGGAAAATTCTCATAATCGGCGCGGTGCTGGTGCTGGGAGCGCTTCTTCTGGATACCGTCTTTCCATTTCCCGTGGAGCGGCTGCACTTTGCGCCGTCCCTGCGGATTCTGGATCGCCGGGGCGAGCCGCTGCGCTTTTTCCTTGCTCCGGATGGCTGCTGGCGTTTTCCGGTGACGCTGGAGGAAGTGACGCCGGAACTGCTTACGGCAATCGTCCAGCTGGAAGACCGGCGCTTTTATCACCATCCCGGTGTCGATCCGCTGGCGGTTGCCCGGGCTTTCTTCTCCAATCTGCGGCGCGCGCGGGTTGTGAGCGGCGCTTCCACGATCACCATGCAGGTTGCGCGGCTGGCCGTTCCAAGACGGCGAACGATCCTCGCCAAGATCATCGAATCCCTGCGCGCGGTGCAGCTCACCTGCCACTATTCCAAACGGCAGATCCTGACCTGGTACATCAATCTGGCTCCTTTCGGCGGCAATGTCTCCGGAGTGGGCGCGGCTTCCTGGCGTTATTTCGGGAAGGATCCCAAAAGACTTTCGCTGGGGGAAGCAACGTTGCTGGCGGTTTTGCCGCGCTCTCCCGTCCGCTACGATCCTTTTCGCAATCCCGAAACCGCCCGCGGAGTGCGTGATCGGGCGCTGGAGCGCCTGGCCGCAGGCGGCGCCTTTACACCACAACGGGTGGCGGCGGCCCGTCTGGAACCTTTGCCAGAGAAACGCCCCGCCCTGCCTTTTCTGGCTCCGCATTTCTGCCAGTGGCTGGCGCGGGAGGCGCGCCGCCAGAATTTGAAAAACGCCGCCGCAGACAATGGGGTTTGGGTGACGACGCTGGACGCCCGTTTGCAGAGGCTTGCGGAAGAACGGCTGCGGACGCGCTCCATGTTTTTGCGCCGTGCCGGCATTCACGGCGCGGCGATGGTGGCTTTGGACGTCGCCAGCCGGGACGTGCTTGCCTGGGTGGGCAATATCGACTTTTGGGATGGTCTTCATCAGGGCATGGTGGACAATGTGCGTTCGCGCCGTTCGCCCGGGTCGGCGCTCAAGCCGTTTTTGTACGCGCTGGCCTTTGCGCGCGGGATTATCGCGCCGGAAACGCGGCTTCTGGACGTGCCCACGGATTTTGCCGGTTATGCGCCGGAAAACTACGATCACCTCTTCTATGGGGCGGTTTCCGCCCATGATGCGTTGGCGCGATCGCTCAATGTGCCGGCGGTACGTCTGCTGAGCGCCGTGGGCGATGCGGCTTTCAAGGAACTGCTGCGCGCGGGTGGGATGACCACGCTGCAGGATGATCGCGACTACGGGCTGGCGCTGGCCCTGGGCGGCTGCGAGGTGCGTCTTCTGGAACTGGTCAATATGTATGCCTCGCTTGCGGATGGCGGGAGAATGCGGCGGATACGCTGGCTTGAGCAGGGAAAACCGGAACCTGCGTTTCCCTGGCTTTCGCCTGCGGCCTGCGCGCTGACGCTGGACATTTTGCAGGATGTGCGGCGTCCGGAACTGCCGGATGGCTGGAATCTGACCCGCGATGTGCCGGCGGTGGCCTGGAAAACCGGTACGTCCTTTGGTCACCGGGATGCCTGGGCACTGGGGCTGAGCCGGGATCTGGCCATCGGCGTCTGGGCGGGCAATCCGGATGGCAGGGCGGTCAAGGGGATTTCGGGCACCAGGCAGGCGGGCCCGCTGCTTTTCGATCTGTTTCGGGCACTGGCACCGTCCATTTCCCCGCCGCGCAGGGAGACTTCCGCCCTGGAAAACCATCCGCTGTGCGCGGTCAGCGGGCTTGAGCCGACGCCTCACTGCCCGCTCGTCAGCGGCCGCGTTATCAGGGACGTGACGGCGCTTTCGCGCTGCCCCTGGCACAAGACTCTGCTGGTGGAGGAGGAAAGCGGCTTGCGGCTTGCGGGCGACTGCCTGATCGGACGGCGGACCAGGGAAGTGACGGTGCTCGTCTATCCGGCGGAGCTGGTGAGCTGGCTTGCCGGCCAGGGGGTCGCGCCGCCGCCGCTTCCGGAACTGCATCCCGCCTGTACCGAGGTTCCGGACGCGGCTGCGCCGGTCATCGTTTCACCGGCGGCGGGCGCGCGGCTCATGCAGCGGCCCGACGCGCCGCGGGAATTTCAGAAAGTGGCCCTGCTGGCGTCCCCGGCGCAGGGCGCGCGCTGGCATTACTGGTATGTGGACGGACGCCCCGTCGGGAAGGTCGCGCCGGATACGCCCTGCTTTGCGGAGCTTGCGCCGGGCGCTCATATTGTCTGGGTAACGGACGACATGGGCCGGACGGCCCGGCGGCTAGTGACGATCGTCAGGCAGTAGGGGCGGGACGGGAAGATTTTTGCTGGGGCACCGTTCCTTTGGTGTGAGGGGCTTTTGGCCGCTTTTTGCAGCGGGCGTCAGAATCGTTGACAAGGTTGTTGGAATCATTACAATCCGTTAAATCTTTACGCCGTGGGGTGTACACAGAATCTGTTGCATACCGCAGAGGCAGCCGCGTCATGGGGCAGCACCTGGCCGGCGAAGAGGAAATCCCCTTTTGGAGGTCACACAGCGCATGAATCAAGGCAAACCGAAAAACGGACCGCAGGCGCCAAAGCCGGGCTTCAATCTTACCGTATGGCTTCTGCTGGCCGCAGTACTCGCCGTCCTCAACGGCCTGCTCTACCCGCACTTCTCCGGAGAGCAAATCAAAAACGCCGATTACATGACCTTCATCTCCGAGGTGGATCAGGGGAAG
>JAFZPK010000040.1 GCA_017552515.1 Deltaproteobacteria bacterium
AAAACTGTGTTCTTCCGCCGGAAAGCGTTTTTCACGCACATCGTCCCGGTAGTTCGCAAAGGCTTCGCTCAAGATGGCCGAAAGATCGACGTACTTCTTGACGAATTTCGGCGAGAACTTGTCGCACAATCCTATCATGTCATGCGTAACCAACACCTGCCCGCTGCAGTGTACTCCGGCGCCGATGCCGATGGTGGGAATATGCAGCTGCGCGGTAATCTCCTTTGCAAGAGCCGCCGGAATGCCTTCCAGCACGATGGAAAAGGCGCCGGCCTCCTCCACCGCCAGCGCGTCTTTCAGAAGCCGTGCTGCGGCATCCTCGCCTCTTCCCTGGATGCGGTACCCACCCATGCGGTGCACCGACTGCGGCGTCAGACCGACATGCCCCATCACCGGTACATCCATGTCCACTATGGCGCGGATGGTGTCACGCATGGTGACGCCACCCTCCAGTTTGACCGCCTGGGCCCCGCCCTCCTGAATCAGGCGTCCGGCGTTCCGCTTGGCCGTCGCGATATCGATCTGGTAGGAAAGAAACGGCATGTCCGCCACCACCAGCGTGCTCGGCGCGCCGCGCGTCACCATCCGGGTATGATGCACCATGTCGTCCATCGTCACCGGCAGGGTGTTGTCATAACCGGCCACCACCGTCCCAAAAGAATCCCCCACAAGAATCATGTCGATGCCGGCCTGCTCCAGCAGCCGGGCCAGCGGATAGTCATAGGCGGTCAACATGGTGATGACGGTTCCCGCCTCATACAGTTTGCGGATGTCATGAACAGTTTTGCATTTGGCCATCGTTTTTCTCCTTTCATGCCTTTTCAAAAAGCAACAAGCCTTGCCGGAAACGCCGCATGCAAGAGTCCCGGAAGGCTTGTCGGAAAAAAACAGATTCGCCCAAAGGCAAAAGCGTGAAAAGATCGCCGCCTGTCTTCGAGCATCATGATGTTTTTCCGTACACTTACCTGTTCCGGTCCCGCTTGCCCCGTCTTTTGGGGGTTGTGCGAAAGATCCGCTCAGTTCGGCAACGGTGTGGTGTTTCCTTACAGTACGGCCGCCGCATGCTTTCCGCTCCAGATCCGGCACAGGTTCCGGTCCTGCGGGACATGCGCGGCATGTCCTTCAAATCACAAACAAGTTTTCAGGCGCGGTGTGAAAGCGTCCTGCGCCTCAACGTGTGAAGCCTGCTTCTTTCTCCAAATATAAATACGCGCGGGGGGAATATTCAAGTACTCCGCCTCCTCTTCCGGTTTGCCCGGCAGCTCCCGGCCCAGTTCGGCCACGGTACCGCGCCTATCCTCTGCAGCGTGTCTTCATGTCTTGCACAGCCTGTGCCGGATCGGAGGTGTTAAAGATTGCCGAGCCGGCCACCAGCACCTCGGCCCCCGCGCGGGCAATTTCCGCGCAGTTGTCCAGCTTGACGCCGCCGTCCACCTCCACCGTCACCTCGCGATTGCAGCTCTCAAGCATTTTACGCAGCCGCGTCAATTTGGAGAGCGCGCCCGGTATGAACTTCTGCCCGCCAAATCCCGGGTTGACCGACATGATCAGCACCATGTCCAGCTCGTCCAGCACCTCTTCGATCATGCACAACGGCGTATGGGGGTTGAGCGCGACACCGGCCTTTGCGCCAAGGGCGCGAATCATCTGCAGCGTACGGTGCAGATGCGTACAGGCTTCGGCCTGCACGGTCAGAATGTCGGCGCCGGCCTTGACAAAGGCCTCCAGATACCGCTCCGGACGCTCGATCATCAGATGAACGTCCAGCGGTAGCGTGGTCACCGGCCGCAAAGCCGCCACCACCACTGGTCCCACAGTGATATTGGGCACAAAGCAGCCATCCATCACATCCACATGGATCCAGTCGGCGCCGCCTTCCGCCACCGTGCGCACCGCTTCGCCCAAGCGGGCAAAATCTGCCGAAAGAATGGAAGGAGCTATCCTGATCTCTTTGTTCATCGTCAAAAAAGCCCTTTCTTTTTCAGCGGGTGGCAATCTGCACCGCGCCGTCGGTATCCATCCGGCCGAAAATATGTTCGGGCTTGAGCTGGTGCACGCCTCTGATATAGCGCAAAGATCCGGTTAGCGCGCGAATGACGATGCTGTGGGTGGTCACGCCTCCGGCGCGATCGAAATGCACGCCCTCAAGAAAAGGACCATCGGTGATGCCGGTTGCCGCAAAGAAGGCATCTTCGCTTCGCACCAGATCGTCCAGGTTCAGCACCTGATCGATGGAGTCCCCCAGATTCGAGCGCAACGCCTCACGCTCGTACTCCTTCTGGGGAGCCCGGCGGCCCTGCATGCCGCCGCCTATGGCCTTGACCGCCGCCGCCGCAATGACCCCTTCCGGCGTGCCGCCAATCCCCATCAGCACGTCGATGCCGGTGCCGGGAATCGCCGCCATCAGCGCACCCATGACATCGCCATCGGTCTGCAGGGAAATCCGTGCTCCCGCCTCCCGGATCTCCCGGATCAACTCCGCATGGCGCGGCTTGTCCAGGACAAAGACGGTCAGATCGGAAACCGGCCGCTGCAGCGCCTGCGCGATGCGCTCCAGATTCTCGGTGGGAGAAAGCGTAATGTCGATGGCATCACGCGCCGCCTTCTCCACCACGATCTTTTCCATGTAGAGCGAGGCACCCGGCGACCAGAAAGCACCGCGGGGCGCAATGGCGATAACGGCAATGGAATTGGGGCGTCCCAGGGCCAAAAGCCGCGTGCCCTCTACCGGATCAACCGCCACATCCACCTGGGGCGGCTGGCCATTGCCGACCCTTTCGCCGTTGTAGAGCATCGGCGCCTCGTCCTTCTCGCCCTCGCCGATAACCACTATTCCGTCCATATCTACCGCCCGCAGCACCGCGCGCATGGCGTCCACCGCGGCGCCATCCCCGGCCTCCTTGTCACCGGTACCCATAAAACGCGCCGCCGACAGTGCCGCCGCCTCCGTGACCCGCACAAGGTCCATTCCCACATTTCTGAACATGCGATCCGGCATGAATCTCTCCTCTTCCAAAACCCTCTGTCCACAAAATCATCACAAAAAACGGCTTATAAAAAGATCAGCGAAAGTTTTTCACTGGTTGTTTCCGAAAAATTTTTGCAATTCTCTCTGAAAGCCCCCCCGCGATCAAGCAAAAAGCCCCAAAAGGATCAGCGCTCAAAACAGTGCGTCAGAGCCGCAAATTCCTCAAGCGTCAGCGTTTCTCCACGCCGGCGCGGATCGATGCCCGCCTCCTCAAGCTTTTGCACAAGGCCCTCTTCCGCAAAGCCCGCGCCGCGCAGCGAATTGAGCAAGGTCTTGCGGCGCTGGGTAAAGGCGCCCCGCACCACGGCGGCAAAACGCCGCTCGTCCTCCACCGCGACCCGCGGCTGCTCCAGCGGCGTCAGCGCCACCACCACCGAAGTCACCTTGGGAGCGGGACGAAAGGCCCGCGGCGGCGCCTCCATCACAATCTGCGCGTCAAAATATTGCCGGCACAGCACCGACGGCGCGCCATAGTCGCGGCTTCCCGGCAAGGCGCACAGCCGTTCCCCGAATTCTTTCTGAAACATCAGTACCAGCCGTCTGAAAAGTTTTCGTTTCTCAAGGATCCTGAAGAAAATGGGGCTGGAGATATTGTAGGGCAAATTGGCCACCATCGTGCAGGGCGGCGTCAAAAATTCCGCCCAGTCCATCTTCAGCGCATCGCCCGCGTGGATGATCAGGCCCTCCGTACGCCGCTGTTCCAGTTCCGCCAGGAGCTCCCTGTCGATTTCCACGACATGCAGGGCACGGCACAGGGGCAGCATCCGCCAGGTCAGCGCGCCATGCCCCGGACCAATTTCAAAAGCCTCTTCCTCGCGGCGCAGAGCGGCAGCGGCGATGATTCGCTCCGCCACTTCGGCGTCACACAAAAAATTCTGGCTGAAACAACGACGCGCATACATGAAGAAAAACGCCTCCCCCTGTTCTTTTCCGCCCGCCGGCATGACCTTTCGCCGGCATCCTTTCAGTGAAAAAAGCCGCAAGGAGATCGCTTCCCCTTGCAGCTTTTAAAGAGCCTTGCGCAAACTTTTTCCCGAAATCCAGGTTTCAAATCCGCCAGATGCTCAAAACAAGACCCAACAAAATACCGAGCAGCCCCGGCAGGAGAAGGCAGGCTACCCAGGCGCGTCCAGACGAGGAACGCCGGACATGCCGCACTCCGCCCACCATGTAGACAATCCCGACAAACACAAAGCCCACCCCGATGAACTTGGCGCAGAGGATGGGAAACATCATCAGCAAATTGCCGGCCATGCCGCAGAACAGCATCGCGCTGTTGTAGGAAAACATCCGGAAGGTCACCTGAAAATCGCCCTCGCCGGCATGCACCATCCGGAAAATGGCATGATAGATGGCCGACTCCACAAACAGCGCCACAACGGTGGAAAGCATTCCCACCACCAGGGTCAGGCCGAAACTCATGAGGACGTCCAGCAGCCGCTGAACCGTCAATCCTTCGCCAAGATAGACCCGGAAAAGCGTCACGGCCAGCATGGCCAGCATGGGAATGAGGCTGACACAGACATAAAACAGGATTGGCATCCCGTAACCGCCGGAATGCGGAATACGCGGGAAGAAATTCCGGGGATTCAGAAAACATTCGGATACGGCACGGAACAGCACACCCGGCGAAGGCTGTCTCTCCCACTCATGAACGACTCCTTCCGCCGCCAAAGCACAGACATCCTCCTGTTCCTCATGGGAAGCACCTGGCTGCGCTTCAAGCGCCGGAGCCGGCGGAAAGTCCTCCTTGAGCTGTTCCCGCCGCTCTGTTTCCCGTTTTTCGGCAACGGACCGCAGGCTGAACCTGGCCTGGCATTTGGGACAGATCAGCGTCGCGGTATCCGACGGGATCAGAGCCTCGTCCATATCCTTGTGATATCCGCATTTGGGACATTCTATGTACATGCGCTCTCCCTTACAAACCAGCCATCGCTCGTCCCGGCGCGGACCGGACATCATCCATTTTCCAACGTGCCACCGCGTTGACCTCCCAGCCATCGCAAATACCCTGCCGCAGGTAAAAATCGCCCGCCACCGCCAGCATGGCGCCATTGTCACCGCACAGTTTGGGCGAAGGAAAGCGGACCGTCACCCCACGTTTTTCCGCCGCGGCGGAAAGCTTGCGTTGCAGGCCGCGATTGCAGGCCACGCCGCCGCCCACGACCAGGCGGGTCAGACCGGTCTCCTCCAGAGCGCGCATGGTCTTGCGGGTGAGCACATCCGTCACCGCATCCTGAAAGGCGGCGCAGATCCGGCCAATTTCCGCCGCATCCGGAGCGGAAGGCAAGGCGCGGACATGATTGAGCACAGCCGTCTTGATCCCGCTGAAACTGAAATCGAAGTTGTCCTGATTGAGCAGGGGCCGGGGGAAATGCAAGCCCTGCGCGGAAGAGGCCGCCGCCAGCCGTTCGATCACCGCCCCTCCCGGATAGCCCAGGCCCAGCAGCTTGGCGACCTTGTCATAGGCTTCACCCGCCGCGTCATCCAGGGTGCGGCCCACAGTCGTGTAGCGGCCAATACCCTCCACCCGGTAGATGTGCGTATGCGCGCCGGAGACCGCCAGCGCCAGAAACGGAAATGGCACATCCTGTTCCAGTAACGGCGCCAGAATATGCCCCTCCATATGATGCAGCCCCACCCAGGGAATGCCCAGCGCGAAGGCAAAAGCCTTGGCGGCGGAAAGCCCTACCAGCAAAGCGCCAATGAGACCGGGGCCCCGCGTCACGCAGACGCCCTCCAGCTCGGCGGCCGTGACGCCGGCCTGGGAGAGTGCCTGATCGATGACCGGTCCTATCGCCTCCAGATGCTTGCGCGAGGCCAGTTCGGGCACCACACCGCCATATTCGGCATGCACATCAATCTGCGAGGCGACGATATTGGAGAGTATCGCGCGGCCGTCACGCACCACGGCCGCGGAAGTTTCGTCGCAGGAAGACTCCAGAGCAAGCAGCAGCATGGGAGAAAGTCCTTACAGAAGATTGGCCGCCAGTTCCGCCAGCGGTGAGCGCTCGCCCTTCTCCAGGGTGACATGGCCCGCGATCTCCTGGCCGCGGAAACGCGAAACCGCATAGTTGAGACCGTTGCTGGAGGAGTCGATGTAGGGATTGTCGATCTGGTAGGGATCGCCGGTAAGCACGATCTTGGTCCCCTGCCCCGCGCGGGTGATAATGGTTTTGACCTCGTGGGGCGTGAGATTCTGCGCCTCGTCCACAATCATGTACTGCTTGGGAATGGAACGTCCCCGGATGTAGGTCAGCGGCTCGATCTGCAGAATCCCCATGTCCACCAGATCGTGGTAGCTGCGTTTGCGCTTGTCGGTGCTTTCCAGAAGCAGATCGACATTGTCGAAGATCGGCTGCATCCAGGGCGTGAGCTTTTCCTCCACTCCGCCCGGAAGAAAACCCAGATCCTTGCCCATGGGAAAGATCGGCCGCGAAATCAGCAGGCGGCTGAACAGTTTTTCATCGGCCACCTTGAGCAGCCCCACCGCGATGGCCAGCAGGGTTTTGCCCGTTCCCGCCTTGCCGTTGATGGTTACCAGCTGCAGATTGTCGTCCAGCAGAAGATCCAGGGCGAACTGCTGCTCCACATTGCGCGGCTTGATGCCCCAGACGCCGTCCTTCGTTATATTCTTCAGCGGGACGACACGATTCGTGGCAGCCTGATAGCGTCCCACGCCCACATGGTTGGAATTGGCGGCATCCTCCAGAACCACGCACTGGTTGGGGGAAAGCGCCTCCTTCATCTCCAGAAAGCCCTGTCCCTGAAAGCGATCGATATCGGCGGCCGGAACGCTCAGGCGCACAATCCCGCTGTAGAGATCGTCCACCGCGACCTTGTCCGATTCGTAATCCTGCGCCGTCAGACCGGCGGTATCCGCCTTGATGCGCAGGTTCACATCTTTGGTCACGAAGATGACCGGCAGCTCCTTCCGGGTTTCGACCATCCACATCGCCACCGCCAAAATCCGGTTGTCGGGGATATCGGCTTTCAGGGCCAGAGGCAGAAGCTCCAAAGCGTCCCGGTCACAGGCCACCACCCGAAGAGACCCGCCGGATTCCAGCGCCACGCCATCCGTCAGCCGCCCCTTCGCCCGCAGGCCGTCCAGTGTGCGGGAAACCTGACGGGCATTGCGTCCGGTTTCATCCTGGTTCTTTTTAAACTTGTCCAGTTCCTCCAGAACCGTCAGAGGGATGACCAGCTCGTTATCGGCAAAGTTGAACAGCGCATGCGCGTCATGCAGCAGAACATTGGTATCCAGCACATAGATCTTTTTCATGGCAAGCACCTTTCCAAAGTGTTTTCACCAACAGGATCCGTTTCAAAGCGACCTATTTCCCAAAAGACTTTTTCAGCAACCGGCCTGTTTCCGCAGGGTTTCCGCGCGATCCGTCCGTTCCCAGGAAAATCCCGGCAGCTCCCGGCCAAAATGGCCGTAGGCCGCGGTTTGGCGGTAAATCGGACGCCGCAGATCCAGCGTGCGGATAATCTCCGCCGGACGCAGATCGAAATTCTCGCGGATCAGCTGCGCGATGCGCTCCGGCGCAATCGCCTCCGTACCAAAGGTCTGCACCATGACCGACACCGGTTCGGCCACTCCGATGGCGTAGGCGATCTGCAGTTCGCAACGTTCGGCCAGCCCCGCCGCCACCACGTTCTTGGCAATGTAGCGTGCCATGTAGGCGGCGCTGCGGTCCACCTTGCTCGGATCCTTGCCGGAAAACGCGCCGCCGCCATGCCGGCTGGCGCCGCCATAGGTATCCACGATGATCTTGCGGCCGGTCAGCCCGCAATCTCCCTTCGGGCCACCCACCACGAATTTGCCCGTGGGGTTGACCAGAAAACGGCTGCGGCTGTCCAGAAGCTCCTCCGGAATGGTCTTCCGGATCACTTCCTCGATGATCCCCTCCCTGATGGTCTCGTAGGCGACATCATCCTCATGCTGGGAGGATATCACCACCGTATCCACCCGCACCGGACGCCCGTCCCGGTATTCCACGGAAACCTGGGATTTGCCATCCGGACGCAGGAAGGGCAGAACTCCTTCGCGGCGCGCTTCGGCAAGGCGCTGGGTCAGCCGGTGCGCAAAGATTATCGGCATCGGCATCAGTTCGGGTGTTTCCCGGCAGGCATACCCGAACATGATGCCCTGATCGCCCGCGCCCTGCTCCTTGAACAGGCCTTCCCCGGCGGTCACGCCCTGGGAAATATCCGGCGACTGCCGTCCCAGCGCCACAAGAATCGCGCAGCTGTTGCCGTCAAAGCCCATGGCGCTGTCGTTGTATCCAATATCCAGAATAACTTTACGGACCAGAGCGGGGATATCAACCAGGGCGGTCGTGGTCACTTCGCCGGCGATCATCGCCATCTCCGCCGAAACCAGAGATTCGCACGCCACCCGTGCCCCGGCATCCTGGGTCAGTATGGCATCCAAAACCGCGTCGGAAATCTGATCGCACATCTTGTCCGGATGGCCTTCGGTCACTGACTCGGAAGAAAAAATGTAGTCCGCCATTGTTTGTGCAACTCCTTTCACGGGAAAATCGAATCAAGTGTGTTTATTTATTAAAAATTTGCCGTTTGCCGGCAAAGCGTTCCCCCATCGCCGTCACTTCATGTTCCGCCCCAGATCCCGATGCGTCATCGAGGTAATAATCCCCTTTTCGGCAAGGCGCCGGCGCAGTTCCTCCGTCACCGCCACGCTCCGGTGACGCCCGGCGGTACATCCGATGGAAATCGTCAGGTAGCTCTTGTTTTCCCTTTCATATTCCGGCAGCAGGAAGCGCAGCATGTCCACCAGATGCTCCAGAAAGGACCGGAATTCCGGCTGGGCCGCCATAAAGGCCCCGACCTCGGCATCCCGCCCGGTCAGGGGCCGCAGGGCATCCACAAAGTAGGGATTTTTCATGAAACGCACATCCAGCACTATGTCCGATTCCGGCGGAATGCCGAAACGGTAGCCAAACGACTGGACATGCACCGACATGGGAATGCGCTCCATCGTCCCCTGATGCACGATTTCCATGATTTTGCGCCGCAATTCATGGACGGTCAGCCCCGTCGTGTCAAACACCAGGGTAGCCAGGTCCCGGACCTTCTCCAGCAGACGCCGCTCCTCCAGAATGGCCGCCGGCAAATTCCCCGCGCTCATGAGCGGATGGCGGCGGCGCGTTTCGGAGAACCGCCGCAAAAGCGCCTCGTCCGAAGCGTCGAAGAAAAAGAGATCGGCCTTGTACCCATCACGGCGGATATCGGTCAGAATCTGCGGAAATTGCTCCAGATAGCCACGATTGCGCACATCCAGCACAACCGCCACTTTGGCATCAAGACCGTTTTTCGCATGGGAATCGAGAAAATCCCGGAGAAAGATCACCGGAAGATTGTCCACGACGAAGTACTGCTCGTCTTCCAGCGCCCGGGCCGCCGTGCTTTTGCCCGAGCCGGACAAACCGGAAACAATGATGAGGGTTGCAGGAACGTTTTTCATGGAAGCACCTGGAATCAAATGGTTCGACAACCGGCTTTCAGCCCCTGGAAATTGACAAAAAACAAAATAACCATGCGGCCTTCGGGTTGCAACTTTTCAAACGGCGATGAAACAACATTGCGGGAATCAGGCGTCCTTCAAGCCTCATTCCCGCAACCTGCAAAAAAGCTTGCTCTTTGATTGTCCGGGCGAAGATGCCCTTCATCACCGGGCATCTTCACCTCTCTTTTCATGGCCAGAATGCATAAGGCCGCATCACAGCTTCGCCTCCTCGGAAGCAACCGTCGCGCAAATTTCCGCAGGACCCGACGCATCCAGCAATTTTTGCCGCGTCTCGGGATTCTTCAGCAATTTGGAAATTCTCGCCAGAACCTTGAGATGCTCCCCGACCGATTCTTCCGGAGCAACCAGCAAAAAGATCAGATGCACCGGCTTGCCATCCATGGAATCAAATTCCACACCTGTCCGGCTGCGGCCAAACATGAGGGCAAGTTCCTTCATTTCCTGCAATTTGCCATGGGAAATCGCGACGCCATCCCCGATGCCCGTGCTCCCCAGACGCTCCCGTTCCAAAAGCGCCTTCATCAGATCGTCACGATTCAATTTCGGATGAAGCTCAACCATCTTCCCGGCCAGTTCGGAAAGCGCATCACCCTTGTTCCGGGCGGTTATTTCCGCGACAACATTTTCCTCATGAAGCAATTCAGCGATCTTCATTGCATGACATCCCGTTCCATAAACAGTATCAACTCTTTTTCAGCGGCTGCGGAACTATCAAACCGAAATTCCCGTCGCTGCGGCGATAAACGACACTGATATCTCCGCTTTCGTTATCAACAAAGACCAGAAAATCCTTGTGCAGCAGATCCATCTGCATAACGGCCTCGTCAACCGACATCGCCTTGACGGCAAAATTGACCTTCTTGATGACGATCGGCTCCTCATGCCCTTCGTCAAAGCTTTCAGCGGCCAAAACCGTCTTTTGGACCTGGCGTTCCGGACCGGACATGGGTTTGTGGCGTTTGATTTTATCCTTGTAACGCTTGAGCTGGCGCTCGATCTTGTCGATCGCCGCATCCACCGAAGCGTACATGTCTCCGCTTTCCTCGGCGCCCTTGATGGTAATGCCTCTGGCCTGAAGCACTATTTCCGCCGTATTTCTGATCTTCTTTGAAACACCGATAACAACCTGGGCATCAATAGGCTCATCAATATATTTTTTCAGTTTCTCAAGCTTTTCTTCAACATAGGCCCGAACCGCCTCGCTTGCTTCCATATGCCGAAACGTTACAGAAATGTTCATAAGAATACCTCCTTCTTCAAGGTTAAAAATACCGCTTACGCTCTGTTGAGGAACCAATATTCAGCATTTCCCGGTACTTGGTAACTGTTCTCCTCGCGATTTCAATCCCGTTTTCCTTCAGCAGCTCAACAATCTTCTGATCGGAATAGGGTTTTCTTGCATCCTCGGAAGCAACTATCTCTTCAATCTTGTTTTTGACGCTTTCCGATGCCACCGAATTGCCATCGGTCGTATTGATGCTTCCATTAAAAAAGTATTTGAGCTCAAAAGTGCCCCGCGGAGTCTGCACATACTTGTTCGTTGTCACGCGGCTGATGGTCGATTCATGCATCTGGATATCTTCGGCGATATCACGCAAGACCAACGGTTTCAGATACTCGATGCCGTAATCAAAAAAATCCCGCTGAAATTTGACAATGCTTCGAGTCACCTTGTAGATGGTGCGCTGCCTCTGCTGAATGCTTTTAATCAACCACAGCGCGCTCCGCATCTTCTCCTGGATATATTCTCCAATTTCGGCATCAATCTCCTTGCCCTTGGCGAGCGCATCCCGGTAGAAGGAATTGATCCGCAAATTGGGAAGGCCGTCATCATTCAGCATAACCACATAGTCATCCTCAACCTTGTATACAAAAATGTCCGGAATGATGTAGTGGGTGTCTTCCTGGGAAAAAGCCCTTCCCGGAAAAGGTTCAAGACTGGCGATGACCTTGATGGCCTCATGCACATTTTCAACGGAAATGTCCAGAGCCTTGGCGATCTGGGGATACTTGCGGTTTTCCAAGTCCTCGAAATGATTTTCCAAAATGGCTTTGGCAACAGGATTGTCCATATTGCGGCTTTCCATTTGCCGCAGCAGGCATTCCCGCAAATTGCGGCTGCCAACTCCCGGAGGATCCAGTTCCTGCACCATGCGCAGCACATTCTCCACCGCCTCCACAGGAGCATGGGTCGCGGCCGCGATCTCTTCCAGCGTGGCCTGCAAATATCCCTTCTCGTCAATATTGCCGATAATTTCGGCCGCTATGACACGATCCTCGTCCGTAATTTTTGAAAGCCGGATCTGATTCAAAAGATGATCCGCCAGAGAAGTTTTTTTGGTCAGGACGTTTTCATAATAGGGGGCTTCCTCATTGTCGGAAAATTCCTCCAAGGATCCTTCCGAGTTGTAATCGCCAAAATAGGTCTGCCAATCAATGGGCTGGTTTCCGTCCTTTTCCGGATCGACGAACTCTTCCTGGGGGGCGGGCTCCTCCTGAACTTCCTCAATCTCCTTGTCGTCAAGTTCCCTGTCCTCGACCGGATCCTGGCCTTCCTCAAGCACCGGATTGCTCTCAAGCTCCTTCTGAACCACTTCCGCCAGTTCCGCCCGCGAAAGCTGGAGCAGCTTGATCGCCTGCTGCAATTGCGGCGTCATGATCAGCTGCTGACTGAGCTTCAATTGCTGTCGAATTTCAAGAGACATTACTGCCTTTCCTAAAGAACGCGCGACCTCAAAGAATGCGTCATGACAAAATACATACCATATCTACAAACGGAACGACTCTCCCAGATAGATCGATCGTGCCCGCGGACTGGCGGCTATCTGCTCGGGTGTCCCCGCTTCAATAATTTCTCCTTCGTTGAGGATGTAGGCCCGATCGCAGACATTGAGCGTTTCCCGCACATTATGATCGGAAATCAGGATGCCGATGCCGCGATTTTTCAGATCGGCCACCGTTTTCTGAATATCCAGCACTGCCAGTGGATCAATACCCGCAAAAGGTTCGTCCAGCAGCATAAAAAACGGATCGGTGGTCAACGCGCGGGCAATCTCCAACCGGCGGCGTTCGCCGCCCGAAAGGGTGTAGCCAAACGACCGGGCGACATGCTGCAAACGGAATTCCTTCAACAGCCGCTCGGCTTTCTCATGCATCGCCACTGTGGAAATATCCTGGCATTCCAAAATCGCCAGCAGATTGTCCGTCACCGTCAGCTTGCGAAAAACTGTCGGTTCCTGAGCCAGATAGGAGATACCGGCCAATGCGCGCCGATACATGGGAAGCGGCGCCAGATCCAGATCATCCAGGAGGATTTCCCCCTGATCAGCGTGAATAAGCCCCACTATCATATAGAAGGAAGTTGTTTTGCCGGCGCCATTGGGCCCCAAAAGCCCTACCACCTCTCCGGAATGGATCTCGAAGTCGACACCCCGCACAACTTCCCTTCTTTTATAAGCTTTGCGCAGACCTTTTGCAACGAGCTTTTCCGCCACTTATCGCTCTCCTTTGGGATGAAAAACCGCCTTGACCCGCGAGCCTTTCCGGCTGGTCACCACACTGCGATTGCTGTTCAAAAAGACGGTAATCTCGTCGCCGTCCAGGGAATCTTCCCCTCTCTGTACATGCGCGTCACCACTCAGGACGATTTTTTCCTCCCTGGCAAAGTAGACCCCCTTCTTCCCGCTCGCCATCCGGTCCTCCTGTACCAGCCGGACCCCTGCCGGAGCCTCGATGCGCTCGATGTCCCGCCCTTCGTCGCGCAGAAACAGCACCATTTCGGGCGCGGAAATGCTCACATTGCCCTGGCGGACTTCAACATTGCCGATAAAACGGACCTTGTTCGCGGCGCCATCCGCCTGCAAACTATTGGAAGTAACCTGTATCGGCTGCTTGGAATCATGTTTGCCCGCCAGTTTGGAGGGCGTTGCGCCCCATGCCGTCTGGAAAAGCGCCAGCCAAAGGCCCATCAGGAGCAGACTACTTCTTGCCAGTATTGCCATAAATCTGTGCCTCAACATTGTTTAGAATTTGGAAAAAGCGGCTGTGCGTCTGATACCGCAGCCCCTGTCCCCGGAGTTCCATGCGCTCGGAGACAATCCGCACCCTGCTGTCGGTGCGGATCAGCGACTCCTTCTGCACATACTCCAGGTCATCGGCGTAGAGCGTGCCGTCTTCCGCTCCATGCAAAACCACATTGCCCATCGCGCGCAGATTCGACGTTTCGCCTTCCACCTCGCCCGCGTCGGCGGTCAGTTCCATATTGCCCTTTTCGGCATTGAAAAAAATCATCCGGATATTCTTCAGCTTGCCGCTTTTGCTCTGAAGATTGAAATCCGCGGATTCCGCGTTCAACTGCCAGGACGACGTTTCCTCCTGGGTGCTGGTCAGCACCACTTCCTTCAGGGAAAGATCGATATCTTTGGGACGGGGATCGGGAAGCGGCGGCTGCAGGGTCTCCCTGAAGTTGTGGAAAATCATGGCCGTCAACGCCAAAGCGACCAAAAATATGCACACAAAGAGCAGATTGCGAAGTGTAAGCTGTCTTTTCATAGTATGGCGCCACCCCGTTCGTTGGCCGCTCCTTACAGGCCTTCAAGGCCCTTACGCGTATAGTCCGCCATGATCTCGTCCCAGCGTCCGGTGCTCTTCAACAACAGCTCGCAGAATTCGCGGACGGCGCCGCGGCCGCCGCGATAACGGGAGACGAAATCAACCGCCGTCAGGATCTCTTCCGAACAATCGGCCACTGCCGCCGCCACACCGGCATGCATCAGAACCGGCAGATCCACCACATCATCGCCCATGTAGGCGACTTCTTCCGCCCGCAAATCCAGATCCCGCAAAATCTGCCTGAAAACCGGCAGCTTCTCCTTCGCCCCCTGGAAAACCAGATCGATGCCCAGATCCCTGGCCCGTAGTTCAACCAGGTGCGAACTGCGACCGGTCAGCAGGCCGACCCGTATCCCGGAGCGCAGCAACAGTTTGATGCCGTGTCCGTCCCGGGCGTAAAAGGCCTTGCTCTCCATCCCGTTGTCGGCAAAGTAGATGCGGCC
>JAFZPK010000041.1 GCA_017552515.1 Deltaproteobacteria bacterium
CCTTGCTCAAAAAAGGCGGTATCCACGGCAGTTCGAAAGCACTGTCGCGCAGCAGCAACCGCCCGCCCAGTTTGAGCGCCCGATCGGCCGTGCGCAGCAAAGCGCCGCGCCTGCTGGCACCGTAGGGATCCAGCAGGTAGAACATCTTCTCCTGCGCGACCGGCACCGCCATGGGAATCTCTTCCGCTTTGAAATCCGGAAGCGAGGCGCGGATGCCGCGCGCCCTGGTCACCACGCCGGAAACGCCAAAACCGATATCATCCGCCCGCTCGTAGCAGACCACCTGCAGGGGCAGTCCCGGTGCCACCGCGCTGGGCAGCAGTACCTCGCCGGAATCGTTGGTCATCGCCTCGGAGAGCGTTGTGAGAAATCCGGCGGTCGCAGGGCCAAAACCGACACAGGCTATATCAACTTCCATCATGGGATTTTCCATACATCAGCTCCTTGCCCGATTCGCAAACTGTCTTTTCCCCCCTTGTCACGCCAGGGGGAAAAACGGCTCGTTTCAAAAACATCGAAACCGCATCACACCGGATAGTCGGGAATTTCCGGAATGACAATTTTGGTCAGCGCCAGCGCAACCCGATCCTGGGCCAGATGCATCCCGGCCAAACCACGATCCAGTTTGCGGCGCAACGCGGCGAATTCCTCGTCTTCGCCCTCTTCCCGCTGGAAACCGCAGACCAGTTCCGCGCAGATCCGGCCCACTTCACCGGCGGCACGCCCGGCCTGCATCGCGGCCAGATCGTTGAACAGGTTGACCATGCCCTCCAGCCCTTCCGCCAAAAGCGGACTCTCCGGGCCCTTGGCGGCCAGTTCCAGAGCATCCAGAATCTGGTAACGGGAAGCCAGCAGCCAGCAGAGCGCATCCGACAGAGGAAAGACCACGCCATGTCGCTGCCCGTGGTACAACGGTTTGCCTTCGGCGTCGTTGTGAGACTGCAGCCAGGCGACCGTCCACAGCCACAGATCAATGCCGGCGGCAAGCGTCGCCGCGCCGACTTCCGGATTGGAGGCGGCCAGCGCGCGCAGCTCGTTTGCCCATGCGCGCATCTGCGCCAAAAAGAGCGGATTGACCAGCGTCAGGCTCATCTGGCGCCGCTGCACCGCTTCCGGTCCTTCATAGGTGGCTTCCAGCTGCGCGTCGGTCCACTTGTGGAACAGGAAGCCCGGGCAGTCCTCGGTAATGCCGTAGCCGCCCATGAGCGTCACCGCCTCGCGCATCATCACCGCCGTGTGTCCGGTATTCCAGAGTTTGCAGGCCGGGCACAGAATGTTGGCCTGAGCCTCCAAAAGCAAAAACCGGATCAGAGGATTGGCGTTCAGTTCCGCAGAGCGGGGATCGGCCGGATCCATGGAAACGGCCTCCAGCGCATCCTTTTCCAGGGATTTGAAGAGTTTCATCCGCGCGCGGGCGCCTTCCACGCCCTGACGTACCAGCTCCTCATCCTTTTCACGCTCCACCGGATCAAATTCGTCCAGCAGCCTGAGCGCGGCAAAGCCCAGCGATGCCGCCGCCTCGCCCGCAGCCCAGACCGAGGCCAGCCGCTGGATGGCGTCATCCTTTTGCTGAAGTCCCAGTTCATGCCGCGGACTGCCTGGCGCTCCCGCAGCCCCACCTCTGAACCGGCTCCGCTGATAACGGATGATCGGCTCTATAGCGGAGAGCAATTTGGCGGCGCTCATAAGCCCGATGGGCACACGGGTACGGCGGAACACCGCCTCAATCACCTCGCTGTGATTGAAGTTGGGCACTATCACGCCGTCCTTGACCGTATAGCCGCCGACGATCCTCGACGCCGGTACGGTGAGGCTGAAAATGGGATCACGTGTGGAGGAGAGCTGATGCACCATCTTCATGGTAGGCGCGCCGCGATCGAAGATTCCCGGATCTCCCTTTTCCAGAATGACCATGCAGCTGCCCTTGATCCGCTCGTCGCAGGAATCCACAGCGGCCGTCACAAAACTGGCAAAATCCATATTGGTAATGAAACGCCCACGTTTTTCGACTTTCAGCAGCGGCTCACCGTTTTCCGGCCATTCCGCAACGCTGACCCGGCCAGACACCACGCCGGTATCAACGCCTACATAGGGAAGCGGTTCGGTCAACGCAAAGGCACCGCGCCACACCGGACGATCCTCTCCCGGCTGGGGAGGCACGCAGCGGCTCATATATTCCTGTCTCTGCTCCGGCGTTCCCCTTTCATGAATGGGAGAAAGCGCCAGATTGCTGGCCATGGAGCAGGTGGCCGCGCCTCCATCTACCCAGGCCAGCTCGAAACAGACCAATCCCAGAGCCAGATTCTTGGGCCCGGCCAGAAAACCGCCCTCTTCCGGCTCCATATACAGCGTCGTCAGCCCCGCCGCGTCAAAAGCCTCCAGCATCTCGTTCTTGCGATCGTTCCACTCATGATTGCGGCGCTGGCCTTCCGCCACCAGATGCGCTACCACGCCGCGCGCCACACCGCGCGCCGACTGAACCACCATCTGCAGATCATAACGCTCGTTGTAACGCCACAGGATCTGACGTACCGCATCTCCCGGAAGCGTACCGGCAATTGCTCTCTCTTTCGTTTCAATACCCATCAAAACATCTCCTTCTTGAAAAATCGGCCTGGTAAACCGGACAAATCCAAAAAATATTCAATATTAGCCAGCGCACCCGCTAAGGCAAGCCAAAAGGACAAAATAAACCATGAAAAATATGGGTTGACTTTACACGCCCATGGCATTACAAAGAGAGCTGTCGCGTCGCCATCGTCTATCCGGTTAGGACGGCGGCCTCTCACGCCGCTAAGAGCGGTTCGAATCCGCTTGGCGACGCCAAATTTGACATGGAAAAAGTCTCTGTGGAATCCACAGAGGCTTTTTTTGTAGGTTAACTGACCTTTTTCCACCTCTTGCAAAAAAGGATGCCCTGCGGAAGGCATCCTTTTTTCTTTTAAATGACCCGCCGGTAACCCCAGCGCCGGATCAACGGCTTGTCGCGATTCAGAACGTAGTGGAAATCCACAACGATCCGCAATATCTGCTCCTTGTAGGAGGACGGCAAAGGGCCATAGGGAGACGCCTTGCGCACCGCCGCCACCGCCGCATTGTCCAGGGCGGGGAAACCGGATGCTTGCAGCACTTCGGTCTTTTTGACCACTCCCTGGCGATCCACAATGACCTGCAAGCGGCAGTTGCCCTGTTCTCCGCGATGTATGGAGGAGGACGGGTAGACCCAGGCCATGTAGATGCCGTCCCGGAAACGCCGGAAAAAGGAGGCCAGCAGATCCTTTTCGGTGTCCAGCCAGACTACATCACCTTCCCCAACGCCCTCGCGTTTCTTGCTGCGCGCCTCCCGATCCAGTGTGGCCTGGGGAAGCTTCATCAGCGAATCCAGCGGTATCCTGCCCAAAGGAGGCGCCGGCAAAGGACGCGCCGGTCTGGAAGCCACCTTCGGCCCGTTTTTCCCCTCAGGAACAGGCGGACGGGCAGGCGCAGGCGGCGGTGTGGGGACGGGCAAGGGTTTCGGCACAAGCGGCACCGCTTTCACAACCGGCGCGGTCCTGCGCGAAGCCTTGCGATCCTCAAAATCCTTCCCCTTGGGCGCGATCTCCTTCTTGACCTGATGATCGTGTTCGGCCAGCCGCTTGGCTGGAGTTGTGCGCTGCTCCGGCACGGGTGGAGGCGGCACATCCAGTTCCAGTTCCTTGGGAGGCCTTTCCTTGGGTTTTTCCTGCGGAAGCATCTCCACCACTATCGGTTTCGAATCCACCTCCGGCACCTGCGTCAAAAAACGCAGGGAAAGCCGTGAAGCCGCCAGGAGATGCAGCAGCAGCGAAACCATCACAAAACCGATCAACAGCCATTCATCACGTCGCGACCACATGGAATCCGGACCGCTTTCTTAAAAAATTGGACATCTCTCTTTCATCTACTTCCCGGTTTCCCGTAGTTCCCCGGCCTCTCCGGTTTCTCCAGCTCCCTGGGCCGCTTCATTCTCTCCCGGAACGTTTTCTCCGGAAGCCGTCATGCCTTTCTGCTCTTCGGAAACCGCCGCTTTATCAGCGCTTTCGGGAACGCCCGAATCCTGGCCTGCAGGTGCCGGTTCTGCTTCGGCCTTGTCCGAAGGGCTTTCCACACCTTCAGAACCTTTTGGAGCGGCACTGTCATCACTGCCCGCCGTAAAACCGGTATCGTCCGCCGCA
>JAFZPK010000042.1 GCA_017552515.1 Deltaproteobacteria bacterium
AACAACCCGGACGAAACGCCGCTCCATCCAGAACATGACATCATCATCATGTCGGACGAGGCGCACCGCAGCCAGAACGGCATCTTCGCCGACAACATGGTGAAGCTGCTGCCCACGGCAGCCCGCATCGGCTTCACCGGGACGCCGCTGCTTTCCAGCGACAATATAACGGCCCGGACCTTCGGCGGATATATTTCCATCTACGACTTCAAACGCGCCGTGGAAGACGGCGCCACCGTTCCGCTCTACTACGAAAACCGCGGGGAAAAGATCCTCGACCTCCGCAATCCCGAAATCACGGAGCGGATACTGGACGCCATCGAAAGCGCCGACATCAACGTGGATCAGCAGGAGAAACTGGAGGCGGAGTTCGCCAAGGAGATCCACCTGCTCACCGCCGAACCCCGGCTGCGCTCCA
This sequence comes from Deltaproteobacteria bacterium, assembly GCA_017552515.1. GTDB lineage: Bacteria > Desulfobacterota > Desulfuromonadia > Desulfuromonadales > JAAYDE01 > RGIG7977. The sequence continues at coordinate 419 of JAFZPK010000042.1, forward strand.
TCGCCCGCGACTTCGCCAGGCACTACTCCGATCTGTGGACCAGCGGCAAGGCGATGTTCGTCTGCCTGAACAAGGTGACCTGCGTCCGCATGTACAACTTCGTGCGGGAATATTGGCAGGAGGAGATTTCGGCGCTGGAAAAAAGGATCAAAACTGCCACCCAGCAGGAGGCGCAAGAGCTGCAACGCAAGCTGGACTGGATGCGGGAGACCGAAATGGCTGTCGTCATCAGCCAGGAGCAAAACGAGATACAGACCTTCCAGAAGTGGAATCTGGATATTCGGTTCCACCGGACAAAAATGGAGAAACGGGAGCTGGACAAGGAGTTCAAGGATCCCGCCAACCCCTTCCGCGTGGTGTTCGTCTGCGCCATGTGGCTCACCGGCTTCGACGTGAAGTGCCTCTCCTGCCTGTACCTGGACAAGCCCCTGAAGGCCCACACCCTGATGCAGGCCATCGCCCGCGCCAACCGCGTGAACGAGGGCAAGAGCAACGGTCTGATTATTGACTACATCGGCATTGTGAAGGCGTTGCGCAAGGCACTTGCGGACTACACCGCGAATGCCGGCGGCGGGAAATTCCCCGATCCGACCGTGGACAAGAAGGAGCTTCTGAAACGCATCCTTGACACCATCGAAAAAACAAAGGCTTTTCTGCGGGAACGGGATTTCGAGCTGCAAAACCTGCTGGATGCCGGTGGCTTCGGGAAGCTGGCCCAGATTCGGGAGGCGACCAACGCCGTGTGCGGCACCATCGAGAGCAAAAAGGCCTTCTCCACCTACGCCTGCGAATTGATCCGGCTGATGAAGTATACGGACCGCAACGATGTGACCGGTGAAACGAAAAAGGAGTATGACGCCATCGCCGCCATTCACGCTGAGCTGCAGAAAAAGCGCAGGCACGTCAACATAACGGAGCTGATGGTCGAGATTAACGATATCATCAACCAGTATGTGGAAATCGATGTCGGGGTGGCGGAGGATCCCCGCCAGATTGATATCAGCGGCATCGATTTTGAGCGGCTGCGGCTGGAATTCGAGCGGATCAGGAAAAAGAACCTTTTCCTGAAGGATCTTGAGGAACTGATTCAGCAGAAGCTGGATCAGCTGCTGCTCGCCAATCCCAAACGCATCAACTACTACGAGCGGTACCGGCAGATCATAGAGGACTACAACAAGGAGAAGGATCGGGCCAGCATCGAGAAGACCTTCATGGAACTGATGGCGCTCGCCGACAGCCTGGACAAGGAGCAGCAGCGCTACGTCCGGGAGGGGCTTGCCAGCGACGAGGAACTCCCCATATATGACATGCTGTTCCGCGACGATCTCTCACGGGCCGACATCAGGAAAATCAAGGAAGTTGCTGCCAGCCTGCTGAGGAAGATAAAGGCGAAGATCGCGGAACTGGACCACTGGACGGACAAGCAGGAGACCAGGGCGATCATGGACAACCTCATCCGCGATACCCTTTGGGCCGAGCTGCCGGAGATCTACGACGAGGACAGCATCGCCGCGCACCGCCAGCAGATCTACGAGTATGTGTACAGCCGCTACAGGGAGGCGGCGGCAATATCTCCCGTTTTCTAAATGGCCCGGCCGATATAGAACACATAGCCGTAGTGCTGCTTGTACTTCAGATAGAGCTCAACCTCGCGCTGGTTTTGTTCCGCGTATTCCTTCATAGTCTCGCTTTGAGCATATTTTTCCAGCAGACGTCTGATGGCCTTCTCTCTTGGGAAAAAATAATTTTCGGTCCAGCACTCTTCAGGCAATGCGAAGGCGGCGACAAACGCATAACCGCAGTCTTGCAGTATTTCGACGTTCTTTTCCACCGGATCCAGATGGCTTCCCGCATCGGACCAGAACTGTTCAACAAGCGCCGGATGCTCTTTTGTCAGCCAGGACGGACACGTCACCGCAACAAAACCTCCCTGTTTCAGGAAACCGTGCCAATGAGCAAGCCCTTCTCTGAATCCGATGTTGTCGATGGCCCCTTCCGACCAAATCAGGTCAAAGGAATTTTTCTGGAACGGCAGGTTTTCCATATGGCCCGCAAGACCCGTTACCCTGTTCTCCAGATTTTTCCGTTTTGCCTTTCTCTTCAGTTCATCAATAAAAACAGGAAACATGTCCAGGCCGGTAATATTCCCCGGCACATGTTCCGCCAAAAGCATCGTCTGCCCGCCGGTTCCGCATCCCAGATCGGCTATTTGTTTAAACCGATCCAGCGGCCCCAAGAATCCAAGAGCCTTTTTGACGGTCTCAGCACTCCCCGGCCCCTGACGTTCCAGGCCGATATGGGTTTCGATCAAGAGATCAAGAAAAGAGGGACGTTCGTTTTCCATTGAGGAGGTACTCCCGTTTGTTCAACAACTGTTAGCTCATTTAATGAAAATTTATGTTTTTGTCCAGTAGCGGAAAAGCCCTTTAATCCTCCCCCGGAACATGATGCACATGGGGACTGTCACCCAGGGGATGGGCATGCAGGTGTTGGTGGGGATACGGCTGATCGCGGGAGACGATGCGGCGAGCCTCAAGGCTGATGAAAACTAAAACAGATCGCTGTGCGTTCCTGTGCGCAGCAAATCCAATATGAGCAAATCATCATCATATTGATAAACAAGCAGCCAATCTGCCTGGATGTGACATTCCCGAACCCCCACATAATTTCTGGAATTCGTCAGCGGATGATCGCGATAACGGGGAGGAAGCACTTCATCGTTCGCAAGCAAGGTTATTACGTTCTGCAAAAACGCAATGTTGCGCCCCCGTTTCATGGCAAGCTTCACATCCTTCTTAAACTGGGCATGATAGATAATCTTACGCATTCAGTTCCTTCATCAGCGCATCCACATTGTCAAAGGGGCCGCTGAGGTTTTTGCCATGCTTTACATCTTCCAGCACAGAATAGGTCAAAGCGTTGGGTTCCGGATTCCGCACTTCAAAAGGGAATCCGTTGTAGCGGATGGCCTGCCGCAGGAACACATTTATGGCGGTGGTCATATCCATGCCCAAATCGGCAAAAACCTTCTGCGCCTGTGCTTTGACTGCCGGATCCATGCGTATGGTCATGGTAGCTGCCATAGAAACACTCCTTGATAGTTAGATAGTTGGTAGATGGCTATTGTATAGCCGAATGGAAGCTCATGCAAACAGATATTGAATATGCAGAAGGCAGAATATCATCGTGAATATTCTGTAAAATGCTCCCCTAAAAAACGACGTTTTCAAAATGATGCGTCAGGCCGAAGCGCTCTTGTCCACTGCTACTGGACAATTTTTCAAGTTTTCAAAAAATTGTCCAGTAGCGGAAGAGTCCTTTAATCCTCCCCCAAAACATGATGCACATGGGGGCTGTCGCCCAGGGGATGGGCATGCAGGTGTCGGTGGGGATACGGCT